>JAZUFJ010000280.1:0-6294 GCA_045640645.1 Lachnospiraceae bacterium | reverse complement strand
CGTTTTTGAGAGAATATGGGGGGCAAAGCTACCCCTGATATTTGGAATGATAGCGTTAGTATTTGTGGTAGCAGGTCTTAAAGATGTAAATCTAGTACTTTTAGAAAAGAAAATTAATGTAGAGCCTTCACAGAATAGTAAGAAAAAAGAGACTCCTAAAGGAGATAATAAAAAGAATACTACATATAAGCCAAGCGTTTTTGAGAGAATATGGGAGGCAAAGCTGCCCCTGATATTTGGAATGATAGCGTTAGTATTTGTGGTAGCAGGTTTTATGGCTGGAAAAAGGGATCTAAGCGATATGACAGTGGTAAGCGGGAATATCACTGTTACGAAGGGTGCTGAAGATGATGAGTTTGGAGTGATCACGGATGCACCGGTCATGATGAGAGTGGTGGAGATGAATCAGTATATAAAAACCTCTGATAGCTCTTATACTACAGAATATTATGATCATCGTATGCCTACGGTAGAGCTGGGAGGTTACAAATATGTCAATCCAGGATTTCCTGGCATTACAAATCCGAAATTCTTCTATGGAGAGGCGACCATAGGGGATGAGGAGCTTAAAATATCTGATGAATTATTAAGTAAATTTACTTTTGAAAACTATATATATTTTGATGACAGCTATAGACATGAGGACTGTATTTTACCAAGGTATTTTGAAGATCCTACGGGTAATAACTTTGTGGCGAGTGACGGTATGATCCAATCAAATGACAGTCCATATGAGGTAGGACATATTCGAATAAGATATTACACAGGAAGACCAAAAGAAGGAAAAGAATATAGTATTTATGGAAATATTGAAGGCAGTACTATAGGAAATGATACAATTTCTGCCATATATGATAAGGCAATGGATGATGGTAGCCTTGAGATGCTTAATGAAGAATTTTCAAAGAGCAATACAAAGGTGGGTATCGTAGCATTGATTGTCGCTGTGGCATGTTTTGGAATAGCTTTTTTTAAGATAAAAAATGCATAAATTTTAAACTACCAGTTGCTCGACTTTGTAAATTCCCTAATGTATGATATGTTTACAATTTAATACAGGCGCTTACAGCAGATTAACAGCGAGAGATCATAATAATAAAACAGTGGATAATTGGATGACAAGTCCAAAAAATTAAAGCGTCTAGAAAATTTTAAACAACGAGGGAGGGGAATTATGAAAAGAGCATTTTGGTTTGATGCTGAGACGTTGGACCAGCTGAACGCAGCAACGGATACAACTGAATATCACGCAATTGATTTTGCGAAGAATTACAACAACAAATCTGTCACCGAGAACGGTGCGACAGGATATAGAACTACTACAAAAGCTCTTCTGGATCTTAATTTTAAGGTTTCCTCCCTTAGATTAAGAAATGAAGACTATATTGTCCAGGAATTCATAAAAGCATATCACGAATCACCTAAGTATGCTGTGAAATGGCTTTTCTTCCTGAGGGACATTCTTGAGGGAATGGGAGAAAGAAGAACCTTCAGAATATGTTTAAAATACCTGGCAATTTCCCAGCCAAAAATTGCAAAGGCTGTAATAGAATACGTGCCTGAATATGGCAGATATGACGATGTACTTATTCTTTTGGATACACCATTAGCAGATGATGTAGCTAAGATGTATAAAAGCAAACTGGATGAGGACATTAAAGCTATGGAAGAGGGAAAGAATATTTCGCTTCTTGCAAAATGGCTTCCAAGTATTAATACTTCATCAGCTACAACAAAAGGATATGCAAAAAAGCTTTGCAAATATTTTGAGATGTCTCCTAAGAAATACAGACAGACTCTTGCTAAGCTTAGAGCTTATGGGAATGTAGTAGAGACAAAAATGTCTGATGCTGCATGGACAGAAATAAAATATGAAACTGTTCCGGCAAAAGCAAATATGAAATATGACAAGGCTTTTGAGAAACATGACCTTGAGAGAAGAACCGAGTACCTTGAAAAGGTAGTTCTTGGAGATGAAAAGCTTAATGCTAATGGACTAATGCCTCATGAAATAGTTCATAGAATAACAAAAAGCGAATACTTCAGAGGAGGTCTTAAGGAGGATCTTCTTTCTGAGCTTATGTGGAAAAAAATCATAACTGAAGGCTTCAAGAACGAATGGGGCTTAGAGGATGCTATAGTTGTAGCAGATGGCTCAGGAAGCATGTATTCTTTTGCATCTGGAAACAGCTCAGTTTTAGCAATTGAGGTTTGTAATGCCCTTGCAATTTATTTTGCGGAGCAGCTTAAGGGTGATTTCCATAATAAAGCAATCACTTTTAGTGAAACTCCTCAATTTATTGACCTTAAGGACGATACGAGTCTAAAGGACAAGCTTGAGATAATGTTATCTCACCGTGAAGTGGCTAACACTAATATAGAGGCAGTATTTGATTTAATCCTTGAAATGGCAAAGAATAAAGCCGTTCCAAGAGAAGAGCTTCCAAAGCAGGTACTGGTTATCTCTGACATGGAATTTGATATGGCCACCGCTTCACCTTTTTATCACAGAAATAAATGGAAAAAGGCTGATGAGACCTTATTTTCAGAGATAGCAAAAAGGTATGAGGCTGCCGGATATAAGATGCCACGTCTTATCTTCTGGAATGTCTGTGGAAGAACTGATACCATCCCAATGGTAAATAATGAGGAAGGCTTGTGTCTCCTTTCCGGATTCTCACAAAATGCAATGAAGGTTGCAGCTAATAGGTCAAAGACAGATCCATATGAAGCGCTTATTTCCATATTGGATTCTCCAAGATATCAGAGAATTGAGGAGGCAATAAAGGGTCTTGTTGCATAAAAAGGCATCGCTTAGCGATGTCTTTTTTTTAAAACATTAAAAAATAATAAAAAACATAGATAATCACTTGAGAAAAAAGTATAATACAAAATAAAACTTTATGGTATACAATAGTCGAACTATAAATGTCAAAAAGAACATTATATAAGGAAATACAAATGAACAAAATCTGGCATTCAAAATTATTAAATGATATAGGGTTATTTAAAAGGATATTTGGGGTACTGGTATTAGCCCTGTTTATTTATTATGTTGCATTTGAAATGTTGCTCCCTATAGAATCTGACCGACAGTTTTCTACAGTAAATTTAAAGTCTGATGAAAAATCTGATTTGTTATACAAAGGAGAATTTTACATTGTAAACAATGATGGCACTACTGAGCCAATTTCCCTGCCTGGAAAGGTTAGTGTTCCAGTAGGAGAGATTCTGACTATTGAGACAGTTCTTCCTGAAACAATTGATTATAATACTATAGCTATCCGTTCTTCCCAGCAGATAATAAGGATATACGTAAACAGAGAGCTAAGAACAGAATATGATACAAAAAACACGAGAGCATTTGGAGATCAGATTGCAAGCAGGTATGTATTCTGCCCTGTATCAGGCTCAGATGCGGGAAGAAAGCTAACGATTGAGATTGTATCAAATTCAGAAATGTTTCTAGGTATAATTAATGAGGTCTATGCCTGTGAAAAATATGAATTTTGGAGTCGTGTTTTTAAGGAATATGCCTTGCGATCTATATTTGGAATAGTACTGCTTATACTAGGTATTTTCACAGTAGTGGTAAGCTGGTGCTTAAGGATAGCTTTTAGAAACAGATACGCCCTTGAGTATCTTGGTTGGTGCGTGACCTTTGCTGGAAGCTGGGTAGTTGGAGAATCAAGGCTGAGGCAAATGCTGGCCCCAAACGGTTCTACAATGTCAGATATCTGTTACTTTGTAATTATGCTGGCTCCAATTGCGATCTCTTTATATTTAAATGATATACAGAAATCGAAATACAAGCAGGTATATGCTGTGATAATTATTCTTGCTATATTAAACAGTATTTGTTCCTGCTTAATACAGCTTTTAGGAATTTCTAATACTTATGAGCTATTACCTGTTTCTCATGTGATATTGATTGCCGATATTCTTGTGGCCGTGGTCACTTTTATTCTTGATGCAAAAAGCGGGGCAATAAAGAGATATATTCCAATCTGTGTGGGATTGATTGTATCATTTTTGGGTGTAATAGCAGAAATGATACTTGCATATATAGTTACTCCGTTTTCAGGGTTATTTTTAATGATAGGTGGAATAGTATTAGTAATATCAGGTATATTTAAGACTATTTCAGATAGCCGTGAAATGGAGGTCAGAAGGCAAAATGAGAGAGTAGAGGAACAAAAAAAGAATTCCGAAACTATGCTTATGCAGCTTATCAGAACCTTATCTAATACTATTGAAGCAAAGGATGAATACACACATGGACACTCATCAAGAGTAGCAGAATACTCTGTTGCTGTAGCAGAGGAGATGGGTATACCAAAGGAAGAAATATCTAAAATCTGGTATGCTGCTACCCTTCATGATATAGGTAAAATAGGCGTTCCTGATACGGTATTAAATAAACCATCTCGTCTTTCTGATGAAGAATTCAGAATAATAAAGACTCATACAACAATAGGAGCCGACATTTTATCAAATGTTGAAATGGTAGCGTATACTGCTGATATTGCCAGACATCATCATGAGAGATATGACGGAAAAGGATATCCTGATGGACTTTTTGGAGAGGAAATATCATTAGGCGCAAGAATAGTATCTGTAGCAGATGCTTTTGATGCCATGAGCTCAGACAGAGTATATAGAAAGGCTCTATCAAAGGATGTTATATGGAAAGAGATAAATAGGAATAAAGGTATTCAGTTCGATCCGGATGTTGCTACGACATTTCTCTCGCTATATGAAAAAGGTGTAATCGATAAAATTAAAGAAGAAAGTGAATCCAAAATCTTAAATGACAGAATGGGAACGGAATTGCTAAAAGAATCAGAAGTTGAAAAACTTTTGTCTATGGTAAGCGAGACCGTTATACACACAAAATCCGAAGAGGAATATGATTCTCTTACTGGATTATTAACCAGAAGATATGGACAGAAAAAGATCTCAGAATTAATTAAAAATTGTAGAGGATCAATGATTTTCTGTGATATGGATAATTTAAAGACTATAAATGATCTTTATGGACATAAAGCAGGCGATAAAGTTCTCTCTATTTTGGGTAATATACTTTCAAAGCATGTTAAAAATGGCACTGCATGCAGAATTGGCGGAGATGAGTTCCTTATTTTCCTTTGTGATTCTGATGAAGAGAAAAGCGTACAAACTGTAAAAGATATCATTAATGATTTTAACGAACAAAAGAAAATAGATGCATCTATTAACATTGCTACTTTGTCAGCAGGTATATGTGTGACCAACCAGATGAGCGAATATGATGAGGCATTTAGTAAGGCGGACAAGGCTCTATATTACATTAAACAAAGAGGCAAAGATGGTTATTACGTTTATAAAGATGATGAAATAAAGAACCTTGGAAAGAGCTCTGTTGACATTGAACAGATCAAAAAATCAATAATGACCTCTGGACAGTATGAGGGTGCATTGGATCTGGGATACAGAGAGTTTACAAAACTTTATGAATATATTTCCAAATTATGTAGAAGATATGACCATACGTGTAATATTGTACTTTTGACTCTTGATGCTCAAAATGAAGGTGTTGTCTATATTGATGAGACTGAATATGCAATGAGCTGTATGGAAAAGGCGATTAATAATACCATCAGAAATGTTGATATATGTACAAGATATACATCTGTTCAGTTTTTGATTATTCTTATCGAGGCTAGGGACGAGAATATTGATACTATAATGTCAAGAATTCTTTCCAGTTTTCACAAAATGTATACTAATCCTATATTTGACATTAATTATGAGGTCTCAAGGATTGACGTGAATAATCCTTTATAAAACAACAGGGTACTTTTGTACCCTGTTATGTTTTATACATTTATTATATTTTCATCTGGTACTGCTTTAGGTCGACCTTACCGTTGACAGTGATTACACCTTCCTGTCTCAGTAATTCTTCTTGTACACTTTCTCCACCAAATGCAAATGCCCCGGCCAATCTGCCTTTGGCATCAACTACTCTGTGACAAGGTATTATTCCGGGAGATGGATTTTTATGAAGTGCATTTCCTACCGCTCTGGACATTTTTTCGTTTCCGGCCATTTTTGCGATTTGGGAATATGTTGCTACGCATCCCTTAGGTATTTTTTTAACTGCTTCATATATTCTCTTGGTTGGGCTATCTGTAACCAGGTCATAGCTTTCTGCTATCATTCTTTTGATATCATCGGTTGGTATTGTGCCATTTAATATTATTGTATTCCAATTTTCTTTATTCTGATGCCATCCGGGTATCACAGCTTCAT
>JAZUFJ010000279.1:0-3723 GCA_045640645.1 Lachnospiraceae bacterium | reverse complement strand
TAAAAAAATAAACAGCACCGGATATTACTATTCCAAACGCAGCTATCTCCAACGTAAAATTTCCATTAAAAATTATCCACAATAAAAATAAAGCAATAAACATTTCTTTTCTTCTTTCCAATAAAAAACTATAATCAGCGTAGTACGCCATTTAACCATGGAAATTTTAAATCAAATATTATTAAAAATCTAGTTAAAACATCTACAAAAAAAACAAGAAAAGAGACCCTTAAAAAGGTCTCTTTTACCAATACATATTTCTATATATTTTTATATCATTTTTTATATATCTTTTACATAAAGCTATCTATCTGCTTCTATGCGTTCTGTTTATCTCTTCCCATGTACTGAAAAGCAGTAATACCACCAACTACTACCAAACCAATAATATCAGTAAGCGTACCTGGAACCATCATAGAAAGTCCACCTACTACAAGCGCTATTCTGAAAACAATTGGAAGCTTTTTGAACAAATGTCCATTTAATGCAGCCGCCACACCAAATAAACCTACTAATGAGCTGACAGCTATCTGAATAACACCAAATGCTGTAACGTCACCCACCAAAAGCATTACAGGTGAATATGCAAAAATATAAGGTGCAATAAATCCTGCAATTGCTAGCTTAGTAGCATTAAATCCGGTCTTCATAGGATTAGCCTTTGCAATAGCAGATCCTGCATAAGCTGCCAAAGCAACTGGAGGAGTAATATCTGCTACGATACCAAAATAGAATACGAAGAAATGTGCTGCAATAACCGGGAAACCAAGCTCTGTAAGAATAGGTGCACAGGTTGAAGCCATAATACAGTATGTAGCAGTTGTAGGTACTCCCATACCAAGAATAATACAACAAAGCATTGTAAGAACAAGACCTATAATTGTAGCATTACCTGCTACAGAGACAATGGCATTAATGAGTATTGATGCAAGACCTGTTACAGTTATACATCCTGCTATCATACCAGCAAGAGCACAGGCAACAGCTACTGTTATAGCTCCCTTTGAACCTGCAACTAATGATTCAGCTCCTGATTTTATAGCATGCTTCACACAATTTACAATAATTGTACCCTTAGGAGTCTCTTTATCTTCAATTAAAGTATTTATAAGATTATTAACAAAACCAATGATAAAAGCTGCAAGAATAGATAAAACAGCTGATGAAGCCATCGTCTTTGTTCCTGATGAAACAAGCCAAACAAGAAGAACCAAAGGAATCATAAGATAACAGTTCTGTCCCAAATATTTCCACTTTGGAAGCTCACTTTTATCTATACCCTTAAGACCTAATCTTTTTGCTTCAAGATGAACTGCAATAAATACACCTGCAAAATAAAGAATAGCCGGGAGAACTGCCTTAAGAGCAACCTGAGCATATGGAAGATCCATATATTCTGCCATAAGGAAAGCTGCAGCTCCCATAATAGGAGGCATTATCTGTCCACCGGTAGAAGCAGCTGCCTCTACTGCTCCAGCAAATTCAGGCTCATAACCAGTCTTCTTCATCATAGGAATAGTAACTGAACCTGTAGTAACAGTATTACCAACTGATGAACCAGAAACCATACCACATAAAGCTGAAGAAATAACAGCAACCTTAGCAGGACCACCTGATGACCAGCCTGCAAGTCTGTTTGCAAACGCTATAAAGAAATTTGCAATACCTGTTTTCTCAAGAAAGGCTCCAAAAATAATAAATAAAACAATATATGTATAACAAACATTTGTTGGTGTTCCTATTACACCATTTGTTGTATAGAACAACTTATAGATAATTGTTTTTAACGTCTGATATACATCTCCGTTATAGCTAAATTGATTAATAAATGCATATATCACCAATGCACCTACTATACACAGAATAGGTACACCTACTGACCTTCTACATAGCTCTACAAGTACCGCAATACCTAAAACACCAATAAATACATGAATAGGCTGGATACGTGTAGCCATTTTTATTATAGACAACGCGTTAAATGCAAAATAGAAAAATGCGCCTGCGCCTATAATCATAATAACAACGTCATACCATGGCATAAAATTAGGTTTAACATGTTTTTTATCCGCAGGATAAGAAAGGAAACCTGCTATAATAATAAATCCCAAAAATAAAGAAAGACGTGTCTCTGGTAAAGCGGTAGAAAACAGAGTCATATAAATACAGTATAATGAAAAGGCAGCCATAAAGGTCTTAACGATGATATCCGGTTTGCCTATCCAAATACGTGTATTACTTTCTTTATCATATTGTCTCATTATGGCATCAAGATCTGCCTCATTCGAAGTATTATCTAATACTTTGTTATCTAAATCGCTCATAGAATACCTCTTCATATAGTAATACTGCGCTAGGGTCATATGGCCAAAGCGCAGTCATTACTTGTAATTCTTTTATCTATTAATCTAACACTTAATAATCTAAAATTACTTTGTAGCTACATCATAGCCTTTTTCCTTGAAGTACTTAGCAGCACCTGCGTGGTAAGGAACTGATGTAATGCTTGCTGCATAATCCATACTAAGTTCGCCGTATTTTGCATGGCTTTCAATTAAGTTAGATGCATTATCAAAGATATCTGCACATAATGCATAGATAGCGTCTTCTGATACATCATCTCTAGCGAGAACAACTGCACCAACACCTACTGTTGTAGTATCATCTGCTGTGCCATATGTATCCTTAGAGATTACACACTTTGAATAATATGGTGAGCTAGCAAGTAACTTTTCAACATGTTCATCATCAATAGAAACAAGTGAAACTGCCTTAGAAGTTGCAAGGTCTGTAATAGCTGTTGTAGGAGCTCCTGAAACTACGAAAGCTGCATCAATCTTTCCATCCTTAAGAGCATCTGCGCTATCACCGAATGACTGGTATGTAGGCTCGATATCAGCTTCTGTAAGACCATATACACCAAGGATATCGATAGCATTGAAGTAAACACCTGAACCAGCAGCACCGATAGAAACCTTCTTACCAGCAAGATCAGCAACTGTCTTAATACTATCATCAACTGTTACAATCTGAACCTGCTCTGTATAAAGAGCTGCAACTGTTGAGAAACATGAAATAGGAGTTTCGAAAAGGTTCTTTCCTTCATAAGCATAAGCCATAACGTCTGACTGACAGAAAGCAAGCTCTGCGTTTCCATCTTCAAGTTCCATACAGTTTGCCTGTGATCCGTTACCAACTACACCAACAACCTGAACACCAGCGTTGTTTGTAGCATGCTGTGCGATAACTGAACCAAATGCATAATATGTACCAGCTTCGCCACCTGTTACAAAACGTAACTTTGCACCTGAAGCAGCTGGAGCTGGAGCAGCGGCTGCATTATCAGCTGCAGGAGCCTGAGCTGCTGGAGCAGCGCCACAAGCTACAAGAGAAACTGCCATACATGCTGTAAGCAACAATGATACTAATTTTTTCATAATATTAATCCTCTCTTTCTTTTATATTTACGCAAACGCTTTAGGACGTTAACGTAATATCATTTAGTAGTATAGCAAAAATCATAATTGCTATCAAGTAATTATTTTACTAAATATTGATAAAAAAACGAATTTTTGTATAAATATTCGCAAAATATCGATAGAATTAAGCTGACAATGAATAATATCTCTGTCTTAGCTCCAAACAAACCATATAAATAAATATCCTATAATAACCGCTGTCATAGTAAATGGAATACCTATTTTAAAGAAATCACTGTACTTA
>JAZUFJ010000278.1:0-2522 GCA_045640645.1 Lachnospiraceae bacterium | reverse complement strand
AAGCTTCTGAACGTTGATAAGTACTACTGGTACATTAAGATCTCTGATAGCTGGAAGCATGTTATAAGATGTTGCATATGTAAGCATCTGAAGAAATACAAGGTCAACATCTGCTGCTCTAAATTTATCGCCTGCTGCCTGAGCCTGTTCCTTTGTAGTTACAAGACCACCATCAATAACTTCTACTGTGTCTGGAAGTGTCTTCTTAAACTCTGCATACTGTCCTTCAAATTCTGGAACAAGCTGAGGGAACTGTGGCAAATATGCGCCAAGAGCTATTGAAAAAACACCAACCTTTGCTTTTGTATTTACTAACATTTTCTTTCCTCCAAGAAACGATTTTATGATATTATATTATAGCAACTAAAACCAGTATAAATCAACAGAATATTGCATAAAAAAACATCATTTGTGTGCATTTTTGACCATTTAGACAATAATTAGGTTGGAAAGTTGTTGTTTTTGCTCATTCATCAAAAAAGTAATCCTTATTCGACATAATATAGCCATAATACAGATATCTCTACAATATATAAGTGGTAAATAAACAGAAATAAATAGACAGAAACAAATAGGCAGAAAACAATATGCAAAAAATAAATACACAGACGGATTATAAAACAAATAATAATGAAAAGCATTTCCTCCCCATAACCCTTTCAGAAATGAAAAACCTTGGATGGGAAAGGCCGGACTTTGTCTATGTAATAGGTGATGCTTATGTGGACCATTCTTCCTTTGGCCCGGCTATCATCAGCCGAGTCTTAGAAGCCCATGGTTATAAGGTCGCTATTATATCCCAGCCTGATTGGACAAACGAAGAAAGTATTTCCACCTTTGGCGAGCCCAGGCTTGGTTTCTTAGTTTCTGCCGGAAACATGGACTCTATGGTCAATCACTTTACCGTAAACAAAAAAAGACGTTCTTCTGATGCCTATACTCCTGGTGGAATAGCCGGAAAAAGACCGGATTACGCTACTATTGTTTACTGTAATCTTATAAGAAAAAAATACAAAAAAGTTCCTATTATGATAGGCGGCATAGAGGCCAGTTTAAGACGTCTTGCCCATTATGACTACTGGTCAGATAAGCTTAAGCATTCTATTTTAATGGACTCAGGCGCCAACTTATTAATGTATGGAATGGGCGAGCTGGCTGTAGTAGAGATAGCTGATGCCCTTAACAGCGGTATAGATATCTCTGATATAACATATGTTGCAGGTACAGTATACAAGGCTAAGGAAATAGATGATTTATTAGCTAACCAAAACGCTATTCTTCTTCCTGATTATGAAAAGCTTTTATCAAATAAGAAAGAATATGCTAAAAGCTTTATGATTCAATACAAAAATACTGATTTCGCATCAGCAAAGCCTTTAATAGAAAAATACGGCGAGAAGCGTTATATAGTTCAGAACCCTCCATCAAGACCGCTGACTACTGCAGAGCTTGACGATATTTATGAGCTTCCATTTATGAACACCTATCATCCTTCATACAAAGCTCTTGGAGGCGTTCCGGCCATTACAGAGATAAAATTTTCTCTTACCAGTAACCGAGGATGTTTTGGAGGTTGCAGCTTCTGTGCCCTTACCTTCCACCAGGGAAGAATAGTCCAGGTACGCTCTCATGATTCTCTCATAAGAGAAGCTATCGATATGACAAATGATCCGGAATTTAAGGGATATATCCACGACGTTGGAGGACCAACCGCCAACTTCAGACGCCCAGCCTGCGATAAACAGTATGAACATGGAGTATGCACCCATAGACAGTGTCTTTATCCGGAGCCCTGCACCAATATGAAGGTAGACCATTCAGATTATGTCAACCTTTTAAGAAAGCTACGTTCTCTTCCAAAAGTCAAAAAGGTTTTTGTACGCTCAGGTCTGCGTTTTGATTATATGCTGGCAGACAAGGATAACACCTTTTTGAAAGAGTTATGTAAACATCATGTGAGTGGACAGTTACGTGTAGCTCCAGAGCATGTAAGCGATCATGTTTTAGACCTTATGGGTAAGCCTCGGAATAAGGTATATCAGGAATTCTGCAAGCAGTTTGATAAAATTAATAAGCAGTATAATCTTAATCAGTTTGTAGTGCCTTACCTGATATCTTCCCACCCTGGCTCCACTCTAAAGGACGCTATCGCCCTTGCTGAAAGTATTAGAGATATGGGATATATGCCGGAACAGGTTCAGGATTTTTATCCTACCCCTTCTACTATATCCTCCTGTATGTACTACACAGGTCTTGATCCAAGAACAATGCAGAAGGTTTACATAACCTCTTCTCCTCATGAGAAAGCCATGCAGCGTGCTCTTATTCAATATAATAAACCGGAAAATTATGAGCTTGTAAAAGAAGCCCTTCTAAAGGAAGGCCGTACAGACCTTATTGGTTTTGATAAATCAAAATGCCTGATTCCTCCTAGAAAAATAGGTGGCTCAGAGCCTAATAGGAATAAGACAAATAATAATAACTTAAAACAAACAGAATCAAGAAAAAAACAAGCTGATAAG
>JAZUFJ010000277.1:0-5653 GCA_045640645.1 Lachnospiraceae bacterium | reverse complement strand
AAGAACCGTCCCCGAAGAAGAAAGGAAAAGGAATATGCTATCAGTAATATTGATTATATTGGGTGTAATTATAGCGATTTTTGCGCTTCTGTTTATAATATATTTCTTTAATCTAGATATGAAATTAATGGTATATGTAGTTGCACCATTTTTGGAAAAAATATACGACAAAAGAGACCGGAATCAGAGACTTTTTTAGCTCATTTGAATCATAAAAAGGAACAAATGACTTAAAAATCATATAAGTTAGTATATGAAGACAAGATAGAGAGTGAAATAGAAAAGAGACCATTATATACAAATGTATATGGCTTGCAAAGACAAATAATATGATTCAAACAGTGTAGTTGTGATAATATATGTGTATGCTGAGTCATATCTAAATGTATATATAGGAAGAAGGTGTCCTTATTAACACTTTATATCTTACATATGCGCTTGAAATTGAAAAAGTAGGGTCGATTACTCAGGCAGCGCAAAACCTCTATATGGCACAACCAAACCTAAGCAAGGCCATCAAGGAGCTGGAAAAAGAGGTAGGCTTTGTTATTTTCAAGAGAACTGCAACTGGTGTAAAACCTACTGATGAAGGTGCTGAATTTTTATATCATGCAAAGAATATTACGAATCAGTTAAGCGCAGTTAAGCGAATAAGTCAAAGAATAGGAAATGAAAAATTAAAATATAAAATATCTATACCAAGAGGCAGTTATATTGCTGATGGGTTCACGTCATTTGTGGCTGGGCTTAAGCTGGAAAAAGGTATGGAAATTACCGTAAATGAAACGAATGACATTGGTACTATCGGAAATGTAGTTGACCATGGTTATAATATAGGAATAATAAGATATCAGGTTGTTAATGAAGACTATTACATGACAATGCTAAGAAACAATCACCTTAGCTATGAAACTCTTTGGGAGTTTGAGTATGTAGTAGTAATGTCTAAGAAGCATCCTCTTGCAGACAAGGAAGAAATAAGCATTGAGGATCTTAATGAGTACACAAAGATTACCCATGGAGATATTGATCTTCCTCATGATAAGTATAATAACGCCAGAAAGTATAATTCAAGAAATGTAATATATGTGTATGAGCGTGGAAGTCAATTTGACCTATTGGCAAATGTTCCTACTACTTACATGTGGGTATCTCCAATACCCCAGAGCCTGTTAGATAAGAACCAGTTGGTTCAGAAGGAATGCAAAGCAGAAAACAATTTATATAAAGATGTGATGATATTCAGAGAAGACTATCGCCTCAATGAATATGATGCTCTTTTTCAGAAAAAATTGTATGAATCAAAAGTCGATGTTTCGACGAAAAAATATTAATAAGCACAGCTATATCAGATTGTATATAGCTGTGCTTATTTTTTATATTATTAAATTCTACCTATTTATGATAGCTTTTAGATAAAATCAGAAGGATAAAGGGATTCATATGTTTTTGACTATAAAAGAGGCGATTGAGACATATAAAAATGGATGTAAGGGCAAATGTGAAATGTCTGCAGGGCTTACTCTTGGCAAAAGCTTTTTTGCCGGAATGATGATAGGACTTGGCGCTGCAGGAAGCAGTGTTGCCGCACATAATATTTCTAATGTTGGTGTTGCAAGGCTTATTGCAGCAGTTGTCTTTCCTGTTGGACTGATGATGGTAATACTGATGGGAGCAGAACTGTTTACAGGTGATTGCCTGTTAGTAATAGGTGTTCCTGAAAAGAATATCAGCATAAAACAGCTGATTAGAGCTTTAGCGCTAGTTTATCTTGGCAATCTGATAGGTGGAATTGTTCTTTCGGCATTGATTATAATGAGCGGACAGCTTGATTATTCCAGCGGCCTTTTAGGAGCATATACCATAAAGGTAGCGTTAGGAAAAGTGGGAATAAGCTCTATAAAAGCTATATGCTCGGGGATACTTTGTAACATTTTGGTGTGTGCAGCTGTTATTATGGCGGTTTGCGCCAAGGATATTTCAGGAAAACTATTGGTATCTTTCTTTGTAATAATGCTTTTTGTTACCGCAGGATATGAGCACTGTGTTGCAAATATGTACTACATTACTGCAGGATTAATGGCAAAGTGTAATCCTTCCTATGTTTCAGTTGCTATGGATACATATGGAATAAGTATAGAACAGCTGGATATGCTTAATATTAAAAATATGATTGTTAACAATCTCATACCGGTAACAATAGGAAATATTATTGGTGGATCATTTTTTGTAGGGCTTCCATTTTACTATTTTAATAGAAACAAGTAAATATTTCGTTTTTTTATTTCCCAAAGAACCATCCCCACCAGATGGTTCTATTTTTTTCGTTTTTAGTGCCGGGGAAATACTTGGAGAAAACATCCATAAGTAGTATACTTGTGAATGAATCTATTTATGCCAAAAAGAATATAATGAAGCTAAAAAGAAAAAGGAATGTGAGACGAGAAAATGGAAACAAATAAAACAAGACAGATAGCGGCCACTGGTATGCTGGTAGCGGTTGCAGTCATACTACAATACATAGAATTGCCAGTGCCTATTCTTATGCCAACATTTATAAAATTTGATTTTTCAGATTTACCGGCTCTTATAGGTGCTTTTGCCTTCGGGCCTGTTACAGGTGTGATTATCGAGCTGATAAAAAACTTAATACATTGCCTGGCATCACAGTCAGCTACAGTAGGTGAGCTGTCAAATTTCCTGTTGGGTGCGGTTTTCACCTTTATTGCAGGCTTTATTTATAAACGTTCTAAAACAAAGAAGAACGCTATAATAGGTGGAATATTAGGTGCAGTTATAATGGGACTATTCAGTATTCCTTCTAATTATTTTGTGGTGTATCCTTTTTACTATAATTTCATGCCTGAGGAGGTAGTGCTCTCGATGTATCAGGTGATTCTTCCTCCAATGAAAAGTATAATGCAGTGCCTGATAGTATTTAATCTGCCATTTACTATAATAAAGGGATTATTATCTGTATTAATAACTGTACTTATTTACAAACCTTTGTCGCCAATTTTGAAAGGTCATTCGTATAAATAGATATAGAGAGAAAAATATAAATTGCCATGAGGGGCAGACGGAAAACTAAGCAAAGTTTTAGAAAGGGTGAAGACGTATGAAGAAAAAAGTATTGGTATTATTAATAGCAGCATTGTGTTTGATGTGTGGATGCTCAAAGAAGGAGGCTGAGCCTGCTGAGGCAGCTACTCCAGCAAAGGAAGAGGAAGTCGTAGAGGTAGAAGAAGAGGCAGCAGTAGAAGAAAACGTTGCCATAGGTAACCCTTGGGTAAGCTGTAGTGAGCCAGAGATATTTGAAAAGCTTGGATTAAGCATGTATGCTCCTGGAGGAGCCGCTGATGTAAGCTGTCAGATGAATGAGAGCGACGGACTGGCTGAGATGACCTTTAAATATGGAGAGCCAGAGCTTGAATATACTTTCAGAACGAAAAAATGCAAAGATTTTGAGGATATTTCCGGATTATATTATGAGTGGGATGTAGTTGATGAGCTTCAGGTCGGATGGTGTGATGGTGAGATCAGAAGAGCGATTACAGAGTCTGAAACAGTTGATTCCTGCCTGTGGTTCGATAAAGATATAGAGATAATGTACAGCCTGTCTACTGCAGCTGCTGATCTTGACGGCTTTGATATTACAGCTATTGTATATCAGATGTTCTTACCAGAGGACGAAAGCGAAGTATTCATGCCAGCTAACTTCTTAGAGGCCAATGTGCAGAAGGACATTTTTGAATCTTATGATGAGGTTATTTCGCTGCTTGATAAAGGCAATGCTTATGCGATAGTAAAGGTATATGGACTTGATGAGGATGTACTTATGATTACTGAAGGTACATATGACTACGGCGATGGAAATATGGCCGCAATAGATGCCAGCTTATATAGAAACGATAATGGACAGGTAAAGAACATAGGTAATGTATTCAGTAGTGGTACAGCATATCCTATAAGCCTTGATAAAGATGGACGTATCTATTCTGGTGGCAATCACGAGGTTAGCGTCGAAGTAATATCAGAAGAGACACAGGCTGTTATGAGCCAGATTTATGCCTATGAAACCTTTGATGAGAACGAAAACACTACCTATGGTGGCTTTGTAAGAGCAGACAATAAGGTATATGAAGATGGTGCGGATATAGGTTTTGACGATCCATCAGTATTGGAAAAATGCTATGAAGATTATGCAAAAACAGAACCGGTAAGCTTTACAGTTGTGGAGTAGATTAAAAATAATAAAAATCTTGATGAGGGAAGACGATGTCTTCCCTCATTTTTTTTTGTAGTTACGAGCATGAGATATAAACCTATTGACTTGGTAGGTGATTAAAGATATAATACCTACTGAAATACTAGGTAATAAGGAGGGCGTACATGGAACGCATATATTTAGATAATGCTGCTACTACAGCGATAGATAAAGAAGTATTTGAAGAGATGAAACCGTACCTTATGGAGGAATATGCTAATCCTTCAAGCACATATAGATTTGCCGGCAGAATAAGTGGTAAGGTACAGGATGCCAGAGAAACTATAGCGGAATTTATAGGAGCCAAGCCTAATGAAGTATATTTCACAAGTGGTGGAAGCGAATCTGATAACTGGGCTATAAAAGGAGTGGCAGATGCGCTATCTGATAAGGGCAGACATATCATTACTACAAAAATAGAACATCATGCAGTTTTGCATACCTGTGAATACCTGGAAAAACGAGGATACGAGGTTACTTATCTTGATGTTGACGAATATGGTCTTGTGGATCCTGAAAAGTTTGAAAAGGCTATCAGGCCTGATACTATTCTGGCGACAATTATGTTTGCTAATAATGAAATAGGAACAATAGAACCTGTCGCAGAGCTGGGAAGAATAGCCCATGAGCATGGAGTGATCTTCCATACAGATGCTGTACAGGCTTTGGGACATGTAAGAATAAATGTAGATGAGATGAATATAGATATGTTATCTGCCTCAGCTCACAAGATAAATGGACCAAAGGGCGTAGGCCTTTTATATATCAGAAGCGGAATAAAGGTTACTAGTCTTATCCATGGTGGAGCCCAGGAAAGGTCTAAGAGGGCTGGAACCACAAATGCAGTTGGAATAATAGGCTTTGGTAAAGCTATCAGTCTGGCTGATGAAAGATTAGAAGATACTCTTGAATATGAGACAAAGCTTAGGGACAGACTTATTAGCAGAGTTACATCAGAGATACCTTTTGTTAAATTTAATGGACATCCGGAAAAAAGATTATCTAATAATACAAATTTCTGCTTCAGATTTATCGAGGGAGAATCTCTGTTAATAATGCTTGATCAGAAGAATATATGTGCTTCAAGTGGCTCTGCCTGTACATCAGGAGCCCTTGATCCATCCCATGTATTGCTGGCTATAGGTCTTCCTCATGAGATTGCCCATGGCTCTATAAGGTTTACGTTATCAAGAGAGAATACAGAAGAAGAGATAGATTATACAGTAGATGCTCTTAAGCAAATGGTAGAGAGATTACGAAACATGTCTCCATTATATGAGGATTTTGTTTCCTCTAATAAATAGACACGATTATTAATAGAAATATAATCATAAATATAAATAGGACATAAAAAGAAATATAAGGAATCAAATTTTTAACTTTGAC
>JAZUFJ010000276.1:0-6270 GCA_045640645.1 Lachnospiraceae bacterium | reverse complement strand
ATATGATAGCTCGGTGAGAAATGGATTTGTCACCGGGTACTAGAATCTCTCCTCTGAGAGAACCGGATTTCTTGATAATATATGACATAGAACCCCCTACCTTTCGTGTTTTAATATAAAAGATTATATTTTTGCATATTTATACTTTTTTGCTACTTTTTATGCCTGTCTACATGACACAAAAGCTTTAATTTCCCCATGAATATTATATTATAATTGTTCATTTCGGACAAGATATCTGTATAAAAAGTCACTTTTGGTTAAAATGTGATTGTTTATAAGGGGTATTTATATATATTTGTTAAAATTGCATAAACTTGTTGCAATATTCTGACAAAAAAGGTACAATATCTACATGGGTGATTTGGAGAGGGTACACTATATGTTGTGCAATAATTACCTAGAATCTATTTATGGAGGATAATTAATTATGAATGTTTACACAGGCGAAAAAATTCGTAATGTGGTACTGTTAGGCCATGGTGGATGTGGAAAGACAACATTGGTAGAAGCAATGGCATATCTTTCAGGTGTTACAACACGTATGGGAAAAACAAGCGATGGAAATACCATCAGCGATTATGATAAAGAGGAGCAGAAACGTCAGTTCTCAATTTCAACTAGCGTAGTTCCTATCGAATGGGAAGGCTGTAAGATTAATGTTCTTGATACTCCTGGTTATTTCGACTTTGTTGGTGAAGTTGAAGAAGCTGTTTCAGCTGCAGCTGGTGCTGTTATCGTTGTATCAGGTAAGGCAGGAGTAGAAGTAGGTACAGAGAAGGCTTGGGAGCTTTGTGAAAAATATAAACTTCCTCGTATGTTCTTCGTAACAGATATGGACGTTGATAATGCCAGCTATCGTAAGGTAGTAGAAGACCTTATTGAGAAATATGGAAAGAAAATTGCTCCATTCCATCTTCCTATTAGAGAAAATGAGAAGTTTGTTGGATATGTTAATGTAGTTAGTGAAACTGGAAATAGATGGACAAAAGATGGCAAGGTTGAGGAATGTCCAATACCTGATTATTCTCAGGAATATCTTGAGCAGTATCGTGATGCTATGTTAGAGGCAGTAGCTGAAACTAGTGAAGAATTTATGGAGAGATATTTTGGTGGAGATTCTTTCTCAGAAGCAGAAATTCGTTCAGCTCTTCGTGTAAGTATTACAGATGGAAGTATCGTTCCTGTAACAATGGGTAGTTCAGTAATGGTTCAGGGTATGTACACTCTTCTTGATGATATTATCAAGTACTTCCAGAGCCCAGAAGATAGAAAGATCGCTGGTATTAACCAGAAGACAAGCGAAGTTTTCGAAGCAAATTATGATTTCTCAAAGGCTAAATCAGCTATCGTTTGGAAAACTATCGTTGACCCATTCATTGGAAAATATTCTCTTATCAAGGTATGTTCAGGTGTTATCAAATCAGATGATACACTTTACAACTATGATAAAGATACAGAAGAAAAACTTTCTAAGTTATATGTTCTTCGTGGTAACAAGCCTATCGAAGTTTCAGAGCTTCACGCAGGTGATATAGGAGCTATTGCAAAGCTTTCTAATACACGTACTGGTGATACTCTTTCTACAAAGGCTACACCTATCGTATATGCTAAGGCTGAAATTAGTAAGCCATATACATATATGCGTTACAAACCAAAGAATAAAGGTGATATCGATAAGATTTCTTCAGCTCTCACAAAGATGATGGACGAAGATATGACACTTAAGAACGTAAACGATGCAGAAAATCACCAGACACTTATTTATGGTATGGGCGATCAGCATCTTGAAATCGTAGCTAGCAAGCTTGCAAGTGTTTACAAAGTAGAGATAGAGCTTTCACAGCCTAAGGTTGCTTATAGAGAAACTATTAAGAAGACATCAGATGTTGAATCTAAGTATAAGAAGCAGTCTGGTGGACATGGACAGTATGGACATGTAAAGATGAAATTTGAGCCTCTTGGAGATATGGAAAAGGCTTATGAATTTGAACAGATAGTAGTTGGTGGAGCAGTTCCTAAGAACTTCTTCCCAGCAGTAGAAAAGGGTCTTGTAGATTCAGTTCAGAAGGGACCTCTTGCAGCATATCCAGTAGTTGGTGTTAAGGCTGTATTATATGATGGATCTTACCATCCAGTTGACTCTTCAGAGCAGGCTTTCAAGATGGCTACTATTCAGGCATTTAAGAAAGGATTCCTTGAGGCAGGTCCTATCCTTCTTGAGCCAATAGCTACTATCAGAGTAACAGTTCCTGATGCATTTACAGGAGATGTTATGGGCGATCTTAACAAGCGTAGAGGTAGAGTACTTGGTATGAACCCTATCGTTGGTGGAAAGCAGATTGTAGAAGCTGAAATTCCTATGACAGGTGTCTATGGATACTGTACAGTACTTCGTAGTATGACAGGTGGACGCGGTACATTTGAATATGAGTTCACTCGTTATGAGCAGGCTCCTTCAGATGTTCAGGAGAAGGAAGTTGCAGCAAGAGCAAGCCAGCTTGCAGAAGAAAATGTAGAAGGCTAATGTCTTTTTTGGAGAATATTGTATTGAGGGTAGGGAGTCGACAGATGTCGGCTCCCTTTTACGTCGTGTGTCAGCAAGTATGGATTACACTTACACATAAAATAACTTTGGATACTTATATCTTTTCATTGTACTTACTTGGTAGAAGTGGTAAAATAATTCAGTATGTTGAATAATGGGCTGTTATTAATGGCCTCAAGAATAAATAAAATAATTATGTAGGAGTGAGAAAATGGCAACACCATATAATCATCGTGAGATTGAACAGAAATGGCAGAATTATTGGCAGGAAAATCAGACATTTAAGACTGATGTATGGGATTTTAGTAAACCAAAATACTATGCACTTGATATGTTCCCATACCCATCAGGAGTAGGCCTTCATGCAGGACATCCAGAAGGATATACAGCAACTGATATTATGTCTCGTATGAAGAGAATGCAGGGATATAATGTTCTTCATCCAATGGGATATGATTCATTTGGTCTTCCAGCTGAACAGTATGCTGTTAACACAGGTAATAACCCTAATGGTTTTACTCAGAAGAATATTGAAACTTTTTCTAAGCAGCTTAGAGAGCTTGGCTTTGATTATGACTGGACAAAGACTCTTGCTACATCTGATCCTAGCTTTTATAAATGGACACAGTGGATATTTAAACAGCTTTACAATGATGGATATGCAAAGCTGGTAGATATGCCTGTTAACTGGTGTGAAGAGCTTGGTACAGTTTTATCTAACGATGAGGTTATAGATGGTAAATCTGAAAGAGGCGGTTTCCCTGTTGTTCGTAAGAATATGAAACAGTGGGTAATCGATCAGGTTGCTTTTGCAGATAAATTATTGGAAGGCCTTGAGGAGATCGATTGGCCAGAATCCACAAAGGATATGCAGCGTCACTGGATCGGAAGAAGTGAAGGTGTTGAGGTTAAATTTGAAATCGTTGGTGGTGGAGAATTCTCAATTTATACAACATGTATAGAAACTATTTACGGTATTACTTTCATGGTATTAGCTCCAGACGGACAGATTGTAAAGGATCTTATGCCACGTATTAAGAATAAAGAGGCAGTACAGGCTTATATCGATGAAACAATAAAGAAAAATGATATGGACCGTACCGAACTTAATAAGACAAAGTCAGGTTGTCCTCTCGAAGGCGTAACTTGTATCAATCCGGTTAATGGTAAGGAAGTGCAGCTTTATATTGGTGATTTCGTTCTGGCAAATTATGGTACAGGTGCTGTAATGGCAGTTCCTAGCCATGACCAGAGAGACTTTGAATACTCTGAAGTACATAATATTCCACGTATTCAGGTTATTGATGGTGGTGATTGCTCAGAGCATGCTTTTGAAAAATATGATTACCTTGGAAAGGGCTGCAAGCTTATTAATTCAGAAGAGTTTACAGGTATGGTAGTAGAGGAAGCTAAAGAAGCTATCACATGTAAGCTTGAAAAGATGGGCGTAGCAAAGAGAACAGTTAACTATCATTTCCGTGAGTGGATTTTTGCAAGACAGCGTTACTGGGGTGAACCAGTTCCTGTAGTTTACTCAGAGGATGGAGAGATTCATATACTTGCAGATGAAGAGCTTCCATTAGTGCTTCCTGAACTGGAGGACTATAAGGGCAAAAATGGTCAGGCTCCTCTCGAAAACGCAGTAGAATGGAAGACTTATGATAATAATGGACTTAAAGGTAAGAGAGAAACTTCTACAATGCCGGGTTCTGCTGGATCATCATGGTACTATTTGAGATATATTGATCCTAACAATGACAACGAATTTGCTAATCAGGAGCTTCTTAAACATTGGATGCCAGTAGACTTATATATTGGTGGGCCTGAGCATGCTGTAGGACATCTTATGTATTCAAGAATATGGAACAGATTCTTATATGACAAGGGCTTATCACCTGTAAAAGAGCCATTTAAGAAGCTTGTTCATCAGGGTATGATTCTTGGAGAAAATGGTATTAAGATGGGTAAGCGTTTCCCAGAATACGTTGTTAACCCTAGTGATATCGTAAGAGATTATGGTGCTGATACTTTAAGACTTTATGAAATGTTTATGGGACCACTTGAGGTTTCTAAGCCATGGAGCCCACAGGGAGTTGAAGGCGCTAGAAAGTTTATTGGTCGTGTATGGAAATACTTTACAGAGCCATCAAACATAGCAGAAGATAATTACGAATCACTTAAGAAGATTTATCATCAGACAGTTAAGAAGGTTTCATCAGACTTTGAACAGCTTGGATTTAATACAGCTATAGCTCAGATGATGATCTTTATGAACACTGCTACAAAGGGTACTTGCCCAAGAGAATATGCTGAAGGCTTTATAAAGATGTTCTCGTGTATCTGTCCTCATGCTGGAGAAGAAATTTGGAATCAGCTTGGACATGATAATACAATCGCTTATGAAGCATGGCCAACCTGGGATGAGGAAGCTGTAAAAGAAGATACAGTTGAAATCGGTGTACAGATTAACGGTAAAGTTAAGGCTACAGTTAGTCTTAATGTTAAGGCTGATAAGGATACAGCGATTAGTACTGCAAAGGAAGCTTTGGGTAATAAGCTCACTGGAACAATAGTTAAAGAAATCTATGTTCCAGGAAAGATTATCAATATAGTAGTTAAGCCATAATTTAAAAATAAATTCCGACTATGAAAAGAATAGTGGAAAAATAGAAAATGAAAAGATGCCAGACCATCAAAATAAATGGTTTGGCGTCTTTTTTTAAAATATATTGTATTTTTGATGAAAAATTAAACTAGATATAGTATAATAACATAGAATGTCTATACCATGTGATAAATTGGGGACATATTAAGGGGACAAAGGGGAAAAATATGAGAACGGCATTAGTCCTTACGGAAGATGCTAAATATATAGATGGTATTACAGTCTTATCTCAAAGCTGTCATATGAATTTCTGCTTTGCGGAAACAGTAGATGAAGCCATAGGGATAATAGGTATTAATGATATGGCCGTAGCGATAATTGATTATATGCCGGAGACATATAGTATCACAGATTTTCTTCAGCTTTTGTATACCAGCAGATCCCATATCCAGATAATAATGCTGTATAGCGAAAAGGATTCGTTAAATGTTCTGAATATTCATAATTCCTGTCATCTTTGCCGGGTATTATGTAAGGAAAAGGCAGAACCTGGTGACCTTAAACTGATGATCAATCACGCTTTAGAACTTTTTGAAAAGAAAGACGTAGTTTATCAAAAAGAAAAAGAAAACAGAAAGCGTGAAGACAATATAAAAAAGACAATAAGAGATATGACAGAGATCTTAAATGACAGGGCATTTTGTTATAGAAATATAGAAAAGTTGCTTTTGTTATTTGCACAGCTAATAGGACAGAAGCAGAATTTGATTCCTTTAGAAGCCTATGAAAACCGCTATTTTGATTATATATCTCATATTTTGTCTCAATATACACAGCTTTATCTTTTGAAAGATCTGAATCAGGAAAATTATTTCGATTTCTTTGAGAAAAGATATTCTGATGAATCTGGTAATGAGTATTTTTCGCTGAATATTGGCTTTGAACATAGCATTGAAAATGAAATATTCTGTAATATAGCATTTCTTTCAGACACTTTAGCAAGTTTTTATTCAATATTTTATGATGAATATAAGGGAAAAATTGAAGTAACAGAGGATCAGGATAACTATATTTTAAATATCTTATATGAAGCAGTGAATGATGAGGAAAAAGAAAT
>JAZUFJ010000275.1:0-1818 GCA_045640645.1 Lachnospiraceae bacterium | reverse complement strand
GACAGCCCTGACAGGCATCGGTAACCTTGACCTCATTAGCCGGGCAGGCATGGCATGCAAACTTTATAATATTTATAAGTGGAGGCTGATAGTATTTTTCAGGTTTAATACACTCTTCAGCGCCCTGTGTAACCGGAGCATGCTCTGCTGCAGTACGTGTAGAAAGTCCCATTGCCATACGCATTCTTTCTCTAACAATCGCTCTCTCAAGAAAGACACTATCATTATACATTGAGACCTCACCAGGGATAATCCTATAAGGAATCTCATCCATTTGAGAAAGATCTCCGTCCTTATAATCATATGAAAGCTTTGCTACCTCACAAAAGACTCTCTGGCGTGCTTCACTTATTGATGTATTTATACCACGCATTCCATTTTCCATGATAAATCCTCACTTGTTTATATTACATGATGCAAGCTTTATAGCTGTAATCTAATGATATCGCAGATATCTTCACGACACATCATGCTTTTAATAGAAGTAAACTACCTCTTCTTCTGCTGGCTCTGCGGCCTTAATCTCTGATATTAAAAGGAAAGGACAAGGTTCGCCCTGGTTCATAACAGTTTTTACTGTTGCTACAACATTTACCCATGTCTTATCCTTAAAAGCCTTAGCATTTTCACATTCTGCCGGAAAACCTACAAAGGCTATATCATCTGCACAACAAGTCATGGCATTTCTGCCTATAACTATTGCTTTCTTATTCCATACAGACTTTGGTCTTAAGGTCATGCCCTTAAAGGAAACGGTTTTGTCAATATAATTTGGAAGATGATCCATAGTATCAACATAAAAAATACCAAAGTCCTCGTCCTTTATCTCTATAACCGGAGCCTCCATATCATAAGGCATCTCCTCTGGTACATCATCTCCTACATTTCCCTCGAGATCTTCATATAATATCTGAGCTCTTCTGTTTACGGCTCTTACTATACGCTTAAACATAGCCCTATCGTGTTCTTCTTTGCATCTGTTAAAAAGAACCACATCAGAATACTGAAACTGATTAGTCATCATCATTTTCATATTATTTAAGTACATCTCAAAGGTAGTACAATCAACTGTAGTGATAACCTCTGCTAATACCCATGGCTCTGGGAAGGCATCAAGGAGCTCATCAATATCCCATAAACCATTAGTCTCTATAACAATTATGCTAGGTTCCACTTCATCATAGAACTTTTGCAGCAGCTCTGTAGTAACATCCTCTTCATCTTCGATTTTTCTTACTATAAAATTGCTGGCTGTAAGACGAAGTACATCAAGGGTTTCCTCTCCCTCCTCACATATAATATGAAGTGTTGTCAAATCTCCCTTGAACTGGCCATCATCCATTGCCTGTCTAATAAATGAAGTTTTTCCACTATCTAAAAATCCTGTAAATAGATAAACAGGTATTTGGCTTCTTCTCATTTTTGTCACCTATTTTTTTAATGCTTTAATTTATTCTATCTATATTATTATTTTAATTACATCATATGCTATATTATGCGTTTTAATATCTTATTCTTTTTATCTTATTCTTTTTATCTCGTTCTTTTTTGAACAATTTCGCTTTAATTTTCGCTCGCTAATATAGCCTTCAGACTTTAAGAATCTGTACAAGATTTACACATTGAACAATGCTTTCAGCATATCTTCTTTAAGCTTGGCTCCGATAACACATATTCTTCCTGTATAATCAGCGCTTCCCTTTCTTACCTCATATTCTCCTGGAGTAAGGTCAAAGTGTAACCATTCTCCCTTATCACTAGGTACTATACCCTTGCTTCTTAATACCTGTCCATATTCTTCATCTTCAGAAAGCTTCT
>JAZUFJ010000274.1:0-3025 GCA_045640645.1 Lachnospiraceae bacterium | reverse complement strand
AGCTTCACATTCGTAAGGTCGTCTACAGTTGACATAACATCATCCTGTAGTTTAAATTTTTGCACATAGGCCCTTTGATACCTATCCAAACCAGTGATCGAAGGTGGCGTATAGTCCAGGGTAAGATTAATCTCCTCTCTTGAACTGTTACCTGCGTTATCTAACGCTACCACTCTTAACTTATATATTCCTTCCCTTTCTATGGGCACATAGAAATCATTTTCCTCTCCTGTCATAGCAAATTCCGGACGGCTAATACCGGTATACTGTCCTGTATTGTCCTTCTTCATTAATGATGCGATTACCTTTGTTCCCTGATATCTGTCATCTCTCACATGTATGTTCACTTCAGGAGCTTTATTAGTTATCTGATTATCCTTAGCCCCAATAAAACTGATCTCAGGGGCTTTACTGTCAATAAAAAAACTTATTTCCCGGTTGCTGCTTCCACCTGCCATATCGTTAGCATAAAGCTTTATATAATATTCTCCATCCTGGGATAAACTGATTTCCTTTGTGCTCTCCTCTCCCTTAAGCTCAATACTCCCTGAATCTATAATACTTCTATCCCCTGCAGTCTTAAGCGCTACTTCATATCCGGCGTTAGCATCTTCATAAAAATCTTCTATTACCTGCAATTCAATATTTCTTCCCCCGGGATAGACACTTTCATCAGTAACACCATTTATGTAAACCTCTGGGGCAAAGCTATCTAACCTATAGCTTATAGTTTTCTTTTCTGAAATATTGCCTGCTCTATCCTTAACATAGGCTTCCAAAAGATAATCCCCTACTGAACTGTAATCCCCATTTAGGCTTAATCCATCATCAAATTCTCTTTCAAAGCTTTCTACCAGGTTTTCAGCGCCACCCTTTTTTCTAATGGCGCTATAGCAGAAAATGGGCGTAGCATCTGAATTATCCTCTACACTTATATTCAGTTCCGGGGGAGAGCTGTATACCCTCTGCCCTCCCTCGCTTTCAAAGGTCAAAGCCGGTGCTGTTTTATCCAGGAAATAATCTGTTTCATATTCAGCACTATTTCCTACCACATCCTTAACGCTTATCTTTAGTCTGTTACCAGAATCATCAAAGGCTTCATCAGTTAACATAATTTCCATAACCTGATTTTTCACTTTGTTTCTGACCTCATATATTTGCTCATCTCCATTTTTCTCATTTTTTCCTGCCTCAGCCGAGCTGTCGTATATTATCCCATTATTATTACTTATTATTATCTCTCCGATTCCACTCTGTTCATCTAATATATCCACCTTGCAGGCAATATTGCTGTTAACCCATTCCGCCATATTTTTATCGCTTGAAAATTCTATTTTAGGCGGCTCTTTGTCAAAGGCTACAGTATATATACGTGACTCTTTTATTAATACCCGGTCTGTTATTACCTTTGTACGAAACTTAAGCATCAATGCACATGGATTATCCTGTATCTGATCAATTTCTAATCTATAGCTGTCTCCCTCTACCTGCTCATATTTACCAAAACTTTTTCCTTCGTCATAGCTCATTGCCACCTCAAGGTCTTTAGCATCTGCCTCATCTTTTTTTAGTCCAAATATAACATCTTCTTTTGCATATAAGGTCTGGGCTTCCTTAAAAAGAATTTTTACTCCATTCTTCCAGTATACCTCCATATCCATTAATGAAAGGTCAACCTCTGTCATAAGCTCTGGCTCATCCCCTATGCCATTTTCTGTATTACTCCCCGTATTCTCTATCATATTTTCTGTAATGCCATCTATGCTATTTTCTGAAATATTCTCTTCAGCAAAGGCTGTATAGCAAAACCCATAAAAAATGATTATACCTATTACAATTACATTTATGGCTTTTTTATATAAGTAATATAGCTTTTCCCATATAGCTCGGTTTAAAATTCTCTCACTTTTTTCACCCATCATATCAAACGCCTCCTTATCTGCCTTGTATTTACTATCATTCCCTGGCAAATATCCTCGTCAATATAATCGTTATCATCATCTCCTGTCTTCGCTCTGATACTATAGCCCTCAAACAGAATCACAAATAATGGCCCAAACTTAAGTCTCAGACTTTGATGATCAGTCAGCATATTTTTTAATGATATATTCCACATACTGTTTAAATAGTACACAAATGAAACCCCAAGAAACTTCCATTGTTTGGTTTCACTATCCATATATTCTCCGATTACACCAAAGAATAGTACTAATAACAGTAAAATAAGTATTAGTATCCCCAATATGCCTAAAATTATGAAAAGTACCGTATTACCATCTTCTTCATCATATAAGCTGGCATATTCTCCCTCATTTATATAACCGCTATCACCTTCTGCTGTATTATTACTTGAGGTCAGGCTCTTAACCTCCCCCTGGTTAACATCCATATCTTCAAGCATTTCTTTATTAGTTTTCTCTACTACTTCCCGGCCATTTAACTGTTCCCTCATTGAACCATCTGAGTTATTACCATTTCCGGTATTATCTCCGGCAGTTTTTATGCTGGCAGTTTTCTTTTTATTCTCTGTAATGCTCTTATCCTCTGTCTTTGATTCTACCGTTACTTTTCCATCTCCCATTGTATTCATCCCATTTTTAGAGCCTGGTGAAGTTATGGCAGATGATACCAGGCCTCCAGCCCCGGCAGTGGCAGACGACAAATAGGAATCATTATATTCAGAATATGGATCTTTAGTAGTCTCTCTTATGCTATTCTCGTTGCCACCTCCCTTTGAAGAAGATGTTTTCGTAGGAGTAACGCTATCAGGCAGCTTTACCGATGTGGCAGATGTTTCCGTTTTTTCACTTCCCGGTTTTGTTCCAGATGGTTTAGTCTCTACCTGAGTAATTAATGGTGGCTTATTTTCTGCCGGCTTTGTTTCTGTCGGCTTTGTTTCCGTTGGTTTTGTCTCCGTTGGTTTTGTCTCTGCCGGCTTTGTTTCCGCTGGTTTTGCCTCCGTTGGTTTTGTTTCTGTTGGCTTTGTCTCCGCTGGCTTTGTTTCTGTCGGCTTTGTTTCTGTCGG
>JAZUFJ010000273.1:0-2516 GCA_045640645.1 Lachnospiraceae bacterium | reverse complement strand
CTTGTTATCCTCTTAGCTGTATATGTTGACTATATCCGTAACAAAAAAGCAGGTAGATAAAAGATTTGGATGGATAGGAAATTGTGCTTCGGTAATTATTGATGAAATGCTCCTGGATAGTCTGTCCAGGAGCGTGTTTTAGAGTTACAATAGTATTCGAGATGGGATGCTTGTGGCAGACCTATGGGCATGTGAAATATGATATAATTATTCAAATATGTAAATTTTTGACATTGTAGAAAGAATTGTATGAACAGATTTTTGAGATTCAATAATATGAATAAAATTAGCAAATATGCCGTTTTAAGTATGATTGTTATTCTCAGTATATTAGGTTTGGTGGGATGTGCAGCTGAAAAGGAAATATCCCAGACCAGGGAGAACGCAAGCGAACCTGTTCTCTTTGGAGCAACCTATATGACAAGAAATAATAACTATTTCGATGTGCTTCATGAAGCTATTCAAGAGGTAGTAGAAGGAAATGGAGATATTCTTATTTCCAGAAATCCCTGTCAGGATCAGGATAAGCAGAATGCCCAGATTCAGGAGATGATAGATGAGGGAATCAAAGTACTTTTTTTAAACCCTGTTGATTGGGAGAAAGTTGAACCAGCCTTGATTGCATGCAAGGATGCCGGAGTAGTAGTTATTAATGTTGATACAGTAGTAGCGAATAAGGATTATGTATGTTCAATCATTGAAACTGATAATTATCTTGCCGGAAAGCTGTGTGCTGAAGATATGATGGCGCGTGTGGATAAGGCTAAGATTATTGTGATTGATAATCCTATTCAGACCTCTATATCCAACAGAGTGAAGGGTTTTATGGATGTGATAGAGGGCAATGATAACTATACTGTTGTGAAATCAATTGTTGGAGCTGGAGAGCTTGAGGTATCGGCAAAGGCAATGACGGAAATTCTTAATAACGGGTATAGCTTTGATGTTGTGCTTGGAGGAAATGACCCATCTGCTCTTGGTGCATTGGCCTCTTTGCAGCAGCAGGATAAGGATAATGGCGTATTGGTTTATGGAATAGATGGTTCACCGGATTTTAAGGGTATGTTACAGCTGGGATATGTTACCGCTACAGCAGGGCAAAGCCCCAAAACACTGGGTACTGTTGCCGCACAGACAGCATATAATTACCTGGCTGGAGAGAATGTGGACGAATATATAAGTGTTTCTCCTTTTTTGATAACAAAAGAAAACTTATATGAATATGATGTGAATGACTGGCAGTGATTGAACAGGGGTATTAGATGGAGATTACCGTAAAACAGCGTAGTGTACTGTTAGTACAGATTTTCAGCATGATTATCAATGTAATAGCAGTCACGGCGATTAGTGGATTTATTTACTATACAACTGAATTGATAAGAAGGAATTACCAGGCGCGTGATTTCTTAGACAGAGTACGGATTATTCCTGATGATCCTCAGAAGATGTTCTTTGAATGTCTGACACTTATGATGATACTGATCATATCATTTTTAGTAAGACATTATTATGGGAACAGAAATCCTCATATGGTAATAATCACCCTTTTTGTGGACTTTGTAGTTACTTTGATTAGTCTTTTTATTCTTAACTTTAATTATAATGGGCTGCTGCTTCTGGTATTCGCAGAGATTCTTTATTACATAAAGGATAGAAAGCTTAAGATTATTCTGGTAATCTTAGCAGTTCTGGGATACCTTATTGGAAATTATGATTTCTTGTCCCTGCGATTCAATATGTTCAATATAAAGGACTATGTTGGATATTATTCCAGCTCATCACAGCAATATATTATGAGTATTATTAATATTACAATTTCCCTAAATATTATCGTATTCATTATGTATTGTGTCATGGTTATGAACGTTCAGAGCGATACAATTGATGAGGTTAACAAGCTTTATCACGAGCTTCAAAGCGCTAATGAGCAGCTTCAGGAATATGCTACTATGTCAGAAAGAATGGCTCAGACCAGAGAGCGAAACAGACTGGCCAGAGAAATTCATGATACCTTAGGACATACGCTTACAGGTATTACAGCAGGAATAGATGCCTGTATTACTACAATAGATATTTCGCCAGACCTTACCAAAAAGCAGCTGGAACTTTTATCAAAGGTTAGCCGTGATGGAATAAAGGATATTAGAAGATCCGTTAGTGAGCTTAGACCGGATACGGTTGAAAGACTTCATCTAGAGGTTGCTATTAGAAAGATGATTACAGATATGAGCCAGGTTTCCGGTGCTCAGATTCTTTTTGAGACAGATGAAAAGAAGCTTCGTTTTGACGAGGACGAGGAAAATGCTATTTATCGAGTAATACAGGAAAGTATCACAAACGCATTAAGACATGGGGCGGCCACCAAAATACGTATCTCTATAGAACGTAAAGATGGTGATCTGCTATTAAAAATAAAAGATAATGGTGTTGGATGCGAAGAAATTAAGAGCGGTTTTGGAACCAGACATATACAGGAAAGAATAGAAATGCTTCATGGAACTGTGTCTTTTGATGGT
>JAZUFJ010000272.1:0-3223 GCA_045640645.1 Lachnospiraceae bacterium | reverse complement strand
CTAATGTCGTATACTAACATATAAAAAGTGCTCTTTTTTGATCATTAAAAAGGAAGGTAAATAATATGACAGAAAAAAACAAGCTTGATAATATCAAATCTGATATTACTGAAGACAGTATCTCTAATGCTAAATATGCTATCTCTGATGATGACCTTGATATGATAATCGGAGGAGCCAAAAGACAAGGGGACAACATATGCTCATGTGGAAGAGGAATGATATATAAAAACGGATTGTGCAAGCATTGCTTCATAGTCAATGAAAATGCATAATTCTTTTGCTTAATAAAAGAAACGGATGCGCCTTTACATAGCTGCATCCGTTCTTTTTACTCTTTTTACATTACGTTCATAAATTAATTCATCTATTATTTTTCTAAATTTTTTACATACATGAAAAGGCTCTGAGACTCCTCTGAATAGTCATTGGCTGGAATAATTTCCATCATCACCTGTTTAAAGTCATCGCCATATTTTCTTCTATAGAAAACATGTAAGGATGTCTTATTACCTGTAAAATATTCTTTCATGTATTCCAGATCAGTAAACTTATAATACTCTTTAAGATCATCAGGATGCACCTGACCAGTCTCACCAAAGGATCTCAGCCATCCGGAAATACTATCAGCAAACCCTTTTTCCATTGTCTGCTCATTTACATCCATATTCACTATCTGATATGTGTCCTCAGTTATATTAATCTTTAATATCTTTGTATACAGATCACACAGAGCCTTATGAGCGTCCTTCTGACCTCTTCTGTCAACGCCGCTCTTCCTGTAATGCTCGCTCTTAGAGCTATACATCCTTTGTTCAGCAATGGCTGCCATCTGTCTGACTGAAAGGCCTGGCTCCTCCTCCTTGTCGATCCAGCCATAGGATATAGACAGACTATCTATCAGATTTCCTCTCCAGCTAATTATCCTTTCATCGAAATCAGCAAGTATTTCCTTAGTTTTTTCAGCATCAGTAAATAAGATCGCTACAAATTCATCTCCGCCTACTCTGTACAAATATCCATAAGCTCCGAGGCTATCCCTCATACACTGACTGGCTCCAACAATCAGCTCATCTCCTGCCTCATGCCCCATATTATCGTTCACAATTTTGAGTCCATTTACATCAAGAGAAACATACACGAAATCATTTTCTTTTGGCATATCATTATTGGCATATATAGCTTCATCATAAGCGCGTCTGTTTAACAGACCTGTAAGCTCGTCCGTCTGCGATCTCTTTATAAGCTTCTCTTCCTGTTTCTTTTCATCATCTATTACACGGGTAGCATAGATAACCTTGGTTGGCCTTCCCTCTGCATCAGCCTCCATTGTGATAAATATAGCCTGGAACCAACCGGTATTAACACCAACAAGCTGTTTGATAATAACCTTTTTATTTTTCATTCTTTCAGAAAGAGTAGTTAAATCTGTAAACGCCAAAGCATCTGCCTTGTATTCATCAACCGTTAAAGTAGACATGGCCTCTGACATCATCAGTATAGCCCCTTCTTTATGGTTAACTATTTCTTTTATTTCATTTCTTGTATTATATTCTACTACTGTATCCTCTATAAGATCTATAACGTGCATACTATAGAATATACTTTCAAGAGTACCCAGAGTAGCATAATATTCATTTTTATCATTTAACGCTTTCTGCAGCCTTTCCAGCTGTGATTGATCCTTTCTAACGACCTCATCTACGTCATAATGATATCCGCTAAGTATATAACCTCCGGAAACCTTTTGGGCTGTTCCACCACATCGTACATAACGCTTGCCCTTTTTCGGATGCATCCATAAATAAGTATTTTCATCAAATTCTGAATTTTCCATCTTCTCTACGCTGTCAAGAACTGATTGTACAGCCTCTTCAGCAATATTGGAAAACCATTCATTATAGGTTTTCTCCGGAGTAAGCTCCTGACCATCGATTCCAAGAAGCCTTCTCATGGTGTCATCTACAAACATACGTGGTTCACTGTTTTCAATAAGCTCTATACGCCACGTACCCATATTCGCAGAGGCAATAATATCACGAATCGCAGATATCTCAGCAAAAGCCCTCTGGTTTTCTTCATTGAAAACACGATTTTCTTCCTCTAGCATCCTGTTCTCTTTCGCGATTTTTCTACGCCTTATTACATTTCTGTAAAGTACGCTTCCCGCATATGAGAACAGAAGTATACATATCACTACTATAGCAATCACTGAATTTTTAGTATTTTCGCTTACTATAGCATCAAAAGAGGCAGCCGGAACAATAATCGCAACCTTCCATTCCGTATCTGGAATAGTAGTTACACAGATTCTACCCGCTCCTTTACCTTCCTTATAAGACGCTGCAACCTCTGTCGCATTATTGATAACATCCTGTATCTTCAGCTTTTCCTCAACCGTAACATTAAATCTGTCCATAAACATATCTAATGTAAGATCCGGGACATAGTCCGAATCAAAAGTCGAACAGATAACCATATTGTTCTCATCTACCACAAGACCATAAATATCCTGGCCATACAGCTTTGTTTCAAACAATGGGGCAATCTGTGTATTTGCCTCAATATATCCTGTTATCACCCCTGTAATCTTTTCATTATAAACGAGCGGGGTATAAAAATTTATCAGAGTTTCTTTTGATGTCTTTGGATGATAATTATTCCATATACCGGTATTACCCTTTATACCTTCAATATAATAGGTTCTGTCGCTGGCATCAAAAGGCTCGCCAATATTCATTACGTTCATACCATCCGCTCTGATATATTCAATATTGGCAAACGGAGTATTTTCCACCATAGGCGTTATAACCTCAGCCGGTTTCTCCAAAACATCTGATGTCATGGTCTGAGCAATAGTAACCGCTGACAAGCCGATACTGCTTTCTCCATATCCAATTTCATTGGATATATTTTCGGCAATATACTCAGCCATCTGGTTTGTAACCTGTTCTGCATTTCCTATTACATTCATTTTCTGAAAATAGGTATAATTGCCTAATACTACCAGAATCAAAGCAATAATAATCACCGGCAAAATGTAATTAACAGGGCTTATCTGCTCGTCTATAGCTACATGAGTTTTTTTCGGGTAGTTTTCTTCTATTCCCTGACTAATTAATTCGTTTTGACCCATATTTTCTCCATTTTAATAATCAATTCATTTAACGTCCGCTTTTTCTATTAGTTATGTTAACTGCTATAACAATCAAAGCGAATGTAA
>JAZUFJ010000271.1:0-7194 GCA_045640645.1 Lachnospiraceae bacterium | reverse complement strand
ACATGGCTACGATCCGACTTGTTGGCAATATAAGACTAATCAAAGTTTATTCATTATCATTAAATTTATGTCTCGCGGTCGCGATATTCGGAAGGAGATAGGCCTACCTGTTTTTTGAAGGTCTTGCCGAAATAATTTCCATCTCTATAGCCAACCTTTGAGGATATTTCTGATACTTTATTTCTAGGGTCTTCAAGAAGCTTTTTGGCTCGCTCAATTCGATAATCAGTTATATACTGGTTAAGGGTCTTTGAGGTCTCTGTCTTAAACAGTGTACAAATATAGGACGTTGAAAGATGCACATAATCGCTAATGTCCTTTATTGACAGATCTTCATTTGAAAAGTTCTCAGAAATATATTGTTTGATAAGATATATCGTTGAATGGTCCTCGCTATTATCAGCACTTTTGGCAAAATATTGGGCTGTTTGAGCCTTGAGAAGCTCATCCAGCTCAAAAACTGATTCACATTCTGATATTTTTTCTAATATATTATCAGTCGGATCATCTTCCCCATTATTAACAATCATGTTATGACGATTTGCCTCAGCAATAGACAGTATCATTCTGTAATATAATTCCCTAAGCTGATTAGGCAGGGAATTCTTCTTATTTAATATATCATTATGGAGCTGGGCAATAACCTGATATGCTTCGCTCTCATTTCTTTCTTCTAGTGCGTTAACATATCGTTCAGTATAGCTTCTTCCTGAAAGATCAGGGAAAACCTCATAACTATCCTGGTGTTTATATATACAATGAGTATTTAGCTTTATAAAAAAGGCATTCTGCATTTCAATAACTGCAGAATTATAGGAAGCGTGTATGTTTTTAGCTCCTTCAACATTTTTTCCAAATATAATGCGATAGGAGAGACCTAGTGCATTAAGCTCTGCTTCAATTGTTTCTGCTAATACTTCTTTCTGGTGATTGGTATATTTATCAAAGCCCCATATGTGGAAGCAGAACAGGTTTGATTGCCTTGTAGAATGGATTTCTTTTAAGTTAAATTTAGCAAAAACAGTACTAAGCGCCCCGCTAATCATTGTCTCATGTGCATCTGCTGACAGATTACTGTGAGATATATTTACTAAAAGTGTGAAGAATGGAGTAGTGGTATCATAAGGGAAATCAAAATCAAGATTTTCGTAGTAGCTATTATCATCAGATGCTTTTGCCGGAGATATAAGCTTTGAAGCCAGCTCGGCCTTTGCAGTTTTAATAGAAAGATTTTTGGATGACTGCACTTTGTTATTGGCTTTTACGTTGTTAACTGCTTCAGCCAGCGCTTCAGTAAGCTCTGACAAATCAATAGGCTTTTCGACATAGCTCACAGCCTTTAGCTTTATAGCGGCTTTCAAATATTCCTTGTCAGAATATCCGCTCATAAAAATAATAGGCATGGAAGGCTTTATCTCCTGAAGCTTTTGGGCAAGATTAATACCGTCCATTCTTGGCATCCTCACATCGGTAAGAAGGATGTCTGGGAAATTTTGCATAGCCATATCAAAGGCATAAAGACCGTCCTCTGCTGTGAGGACCTCTGTTATCCCAAGAGAGCTCCAATTTATTCCTGATTCTATTCCGCTTCGTGTTAACTTTTCATCATCCGATATGAGTATACGCATATTTTCTCTCTTTATCCATAATTTGGCATATGTTGCATCTGGTATATGGTTTGCTACTATATCTTGTATGCTGCTTTGCCGGCTTAATTTCATTTTTATAAAATTTGCATTGCTTCTTCCTACAATTCAAAATAAGTAAAAAGCTGTATGCTATAGTATTCATATTCATTACAGTTACTAATATAACACAATTACTTTAAACCGTAAATTTTTACCCTTAATCAAAAAATAATCCTGTATTTTTTTGATTTTACCTTTGATAACATATATGACAGAGAGAATGAAATGGAGGAAAAAGAAGTGTCAGAGTATGTTCTTGAACTAAAGGGTATAACAAAGATATTTCCTGGTGTAAAAGCCCTGAACAATGTACAGTTTCAGCTTAAACCTGGCGAGATACATGCGCTTATGGGCGAAAATGGTGCCGGAAAGTCTACCTTTATTAAAGTTATAACAGGCGTACATAAGGCAGAAGAAGGCGAGATGTTCTTAGATGGACAGAAAGTTGACTTTAAGGGCCCTAGAGACGCGCAGATGGCAGGTATTGCAGCGGTTTACCAGCATCCTACATCTTATCCTGATCTTTCGGTTACAGAAAATATTTTCATGAACCATGAGATCATTAAAAATGGAATTATTCAGTGGAAGCAGATGAATGCTGAAGCTCAGAAATATCTTGATGAACTTGATGCTGATTTCAAGTGTACAGCAGAAATGGGTACTCTTTCAGTAGCCCAGCAGCAGATGGTAGAAATTGCAAAGGCTGTTTCTACACATGCAAAGATTGTTATCCTTGATGAGCCTACTGCAGCTCTTACAGCAAACGAATCAAGAAAGCTTTACAAGATTGTTAAACAGCTTCGTGACAGCGGCGTATCAATTATCTTTATTTCTCACAGATTTGAAGATATGTATGAGCTGGCTACACGAGTAACAGTTTTCAGAGATTCACAGTATATCGGAACATATGATGTTGATGGTATTACAAATGCAGAACTTATTAAGCACATGGTTGGTCGTGAAATCAGCGATCTTTTCCCTAAGCCAGAGGTTGTATGGGGAGATGAAGTGCTTAGAATAGAAAACTTCTCAAGAACAGGTTATTTCAAAGATGTAAATCTTAACGTCAGAGCCGGAGAGATAGTTGGTCTTACAGGTCTTGTAGGTGCCGGACGTACAGAGGTTATGGAAGCTGTTTGTGGAATAACTAACCAGGACAATGGACGTGTTTTCCTTGATGGTTCAGAGGTTAACATTAAATGTCCTACTGACGCAGCAGATAAGGGTATTATTCTTCTTCCGGAAGACAGACAGAAAACAGGTCTTATCTTAAGCTGGGGTCTTGGAAGAAATGTAACACTTCCTATAGTAAATAAGCTTGCTAAGAATGGATTTACAGATGAAAAGAAAGAAAGAGAGCTTGCTAAGAAGTTCCTTGAAGATGTAGATACAAAGGCTGTTACAATCTTCGATCCTGCCAGCTCATTGTCAGGTGGTAACCAGCAGAAGGTAGTAGTAGCAAAGGCTTTAGCTCAGGACAACATGAAGGTAGTCATCATGGATGAGCCTACAAAGGGTGTTGACGTTGGAGCGAAAGCAGAGATCTACCAGATTATGGGTGAGCTTGCACAGCAGGGCTTTGCAATCATTATGATTTCTTCTGAAATGCCAGAAATTCTTGGTATGTGCGACAGAGTATATGTAATGTGCAACGGTAGAGTAACCGGTGAACTTGACAGAAGCGAAGCTACACAGGAAAAGATTCTTGAGCTTGCTATGGAAAAACAGAAAAAAGAAGAGGGGGCTATGTAATAATGGAAAAGAAATCATTATGGAAAATGATTACAGGCTCCAGAGAGGCGAGTCTTGTTATCGTACTTGTACTTCTGTGTATCGCAATTAATATTAAAAACCCTGCGTTCCTTACAACACAGAATATTATGGAGATCCTTAAGAACAATGCAGTTATCATGATAATGTCACTTGGTATGCTTTGTGTTCTTCTTATAGGTGGTATCGATATTTCGATTACTTCAACTGCTGCTTTTGCAGGTATGACAATCGGTATGATGTATAAATATGATCACCTTCATTCAACATTTTTAGGCTTCCTTATAGCAACACTTATGGGCGCTGTTTGTGGAATGATAATCGGAGTGGTTATTGCTTATGGTAATGTGATCCCTATCATTGCAACAATGGGCTTTATGTATATCTATCGTGGTTTTGCCTATCTTGTAGCTAAAGAGCAGTGGGCAGGAGCAGAGGCTCTTGGAACTTTTAAAGATTTTGCTTTGGAATCTACTCTTGGACTTAACAAAGTAATATTAATAGCAGTTATATGTTACATAATTTTCTTTATCGTTCTTAAATGGACAAAGTTTGGTCGTAACATATATGCAGTTGGATCAAATACTGAAGCTGCTCAGATATCTGGTATTAACGTAAAGGTTGTAAAGACTTCTGTATATACAATCATGGGAGCTCTTTCAGGACTCGGTGGTGCTCTTGCAACATCTGTATATGCATCAGCACAGCCTAACATGCTTACAGCAAAGGAAATGGACGTTATCGCTGCCTGTGTTATCGGTGGTGTAAGCATGAATGGTGGTAGAGGTTCTGTAGTTGGAGCACTTCTTGGAGCTTTAGTTCTTTCAGTTATAGCAAAGGCACTTCCTCTTGTAGGTATCAGCGCTATTGCTCAGAACACTGTAAAAGGTCTTATCATCGTAGTAGTTATCGTACTTAACGTTTTAACACAGCGTATGATGGATAAAGCGAACCTTGAAAAGAGAGAAATGTAGGAGGAGATAGAAGATGGCTGGAAAATCAGGAAGAACCATTGCAGCTACACAGGAAAAGAGTCTTATCAAGAGTCTTTTAAGCTGGGAAGGCATGCTTTTAGTTCTGTTTATATTGATCAATATCTTTTGTAAAATCATTTCTCCTGTATATACTTTTACAAATGTACTTAGAGAAATGCCAAAGTATTTAACTGAAATATTCTTACTTTTCCCTATGGCTTATATTCTTCTCATGGGTGAAATTGATATTTCAGTAGGTTCTATAGTTTGTTTATCAGCTACTACTGCATGTCTTGCAGCAAATGCCGGAGTACCTTTTATCCTTGTTCTTGTTGTTGGACTTGCTACAGGTGCTATATGCGGAATGATAAACGGTTTTTTAACAATCAAGTTTAGAGAACTTCCAACAATGATCATCACACTCGGTACACAGATTGTATTCCGTGGTATAGCTGAGATCGTTCTTGGTGAGGGTGGTTCTGTTTCACTTTCAAATTCTGATGGTTTCAGAATGATAGCAAAGAAGTTAGGACCTTTCCCATATATGTTCTTCGTAGTTATTATCTGTGCAATCATTTTCACAGTTATAGCAGAAAGAAAAGTATTTGGTCGTTACCTCTATGCAATAGGTAGTAACTCAAAGACAGCTTACTATTCAGGTGTAAAGGTTAACAAAATATTATTCATTTCATATTCAGTATTAGGACTTCTCGCTGGTCTTTCAGCATTGTTCCTTGTCAGCGCTACATACGGTGCTAACACTACAACAGGTAAGGGATTTGAAATGGATGCAATCGCCATGGCAGTATTTGGAGGTATCTCAACTGCAGGTGGTAAGGGTAAATTACTTGGTGGTATCATCGCTGCTTTCACAATTGTATGTTTGAGAGTAGGTCTTGGACAGATTAATATGAACCCTCAGGTTATACTTATCATTCTTGGTGCTCTTCTTATTCTTTCAGTTTTATTGCCTAATATTTCACAGACAATCAAACAGAATAAAAAGAAAGCCGGAAACAAATAATTAACGATATTAAGCAATGTGCTTGATATAAATATTTTCAACTCTAAAAGGGAGGACTTACAAAATGAAGAAAAAACTTTTAAGCGCAATCCTTAGCGTAGCTATGGTTGCAACACTTGTTGGCTGTGCAGCTCCAGCAGCTCCAGCAGCAGCTCCAGCAGAAGCAGCTCCAGCTGCAGAAGCAACAACAGAAGAAGCAGCTCCAGCTGCAGACTCAGCAGCAGGTACATATGCACTTGTTACAAAATCAGCAGGTAACCCATTCAACGAAAAAGTTGCAGAAGGTTTCCAGAACGCAGTTGCTGAAATGGGTGGAACAGCTATCGTTCAGCATCCAGAATCAGCTACAGCTGATGCTCAGATCACAGTTATCCAGTCACTTATTTCACAGGGCGTAGACAGCATCTGTATCGCTGCTAACGACGAAAACGCTCTTCAGGCAGCTTTAGAAGAAGCTAAAGATGCTGGTATCAAAGTTTGTTCAGTTGACTCTTCAGTTAACGTAGCTAGCCGTGCAGTACATGTTAACCAGGCTGGTGTTTCTCAGATCGGACAGGCTCTTTCAGATGCAGTTCTTGACCTCGCAGGTGGCGAAGGACAGTGGGCTATCGTTTCAGCTACAACACAGGCTACAAACCAGCACGCTTGGATCGATTCTATGAAAGAGATCAAGGCTGCAGACGCTAAGTATGCAGGACTTGAACTTGTAGAAGTTGCTTACGGTGATGACGAACCTCAGAAGTCTACAGACGTAACACAGGCTCTTCTTACAAACTACCCAGACCTTAAGGTTATCTGTGCTCCTACAACAGTAGGTATCGCAGCTGCTGCTAAGGTTCTTCAGGACCAGGGTTCAGCTGTTAAGTTAACAGGTCTTGGACTTCCTTCAGAAATGGCTGAATACATTGGTGCAGATGATGCTCATTCTTGCCCATATATGTTCCTTTGGAACCCAATCGACCTTGGATACCTTGGTGCTTACACATCAGCAGCTCTTGTAGATGGAACAATCACAGGTGCTGAAAATGATCAGTACACAGCAGGTGTTATGGGAGATTACACAGTAGTTGTAGCTGGTGACGGCGGTACAGAAGTTATCCTTGGACAGCCTTTCGCTTTCACACCAGAAAACATTGCTGAGTGGAAAGATGTATACTAAAATTTAGTAACCTTTCGAAATTCGAATAGAATAAATTAGAGGGACTGTTTAGGCAGTCCCTTTAAATATTTCTTTAAGTCACTTATAATGGGACGATTGTTCGTCTAAACTAAAACCATCACAGACGATTGCATTGTTGTGAAGATTGCGCAGCCTGACGAAAACATTCATGAACGATTGCAACGCTCCGATGAACTAACTTCCAACGACGACCAGAGATTCGTTCGGGTAAGGCCTCACGAATCGGTCTCTGTAGGAAGTGGATTTCATCTTCGCTAAAAGCGCAATCTGACCGTTCATTCATGTTTTGTACATGTCATGCAATCATGACACCATAGTAAAAAAGCGCAATCTGACTGTCTGCGCTAGTTTTGTACCGACTCACAATAATGTCACAATATGATAACGTAATCTGACCGTTCATTCATGTTTTGTACATGTCATGCAATCATGACACCATAGTTAAAAAGGGTAATCTGCCTGTCTGCGCTAGTTTTGTACCGACTCACAATAATGTCACAATATGATAACGTAATCTGACCGTTCATTCATGTTTTGTGCATGTCATGCAATCATATC
>JAZUFJ010000270.1:0-4123 GCA_045640645.1 Lachnospiraceae bacterium | reverse complement strand
GTTGATTGTTTGGTATAGGAGATTATGCTAAAATAAAATGGATTATAGAAATTTGTAATAATTGTAAGGGTTAAGGTCTATGAAAAAAATTGATAAAAATACAATTATTAGAAATATTATTATATCTGTATTGCTAGTAGGAATAACCATTACAGTATTGATATATGTCAGGACACAAACAATGATTTTATCTTTCCAGATGGAGGATATGATAGCCCGAGATTCTAAAGAAGTATCAGATATAATAGATGCTTCTGTTCTTGCTGGACAAAATTCTATTCAGGCAGCAGCGATGGCTATAGGGATAAGGCTTTCTGAATCAGATGCAAAGATAATATCTGCTGGATATATAATAAATGAAGAATATGTTGAAAGTACACCATTTAGGAGAATGGCTGTCGTATCAAAATCGGGAACAGGCTACTATGATAATGGAATGATTAATAATATGGCCGATATGCAGTATTTTAAAGAGGGTATAAATGGAAAAACTGGCGTGTTGGTAAGCAATGAGGACATATTAGGAAATGAACCATTACTGTTTTTTTATACACCTGTTGTATGTGATCATGAAATTGAAGGTGTAGTAATTGGTATTATGGAGGGAAATTCAGATATAGGTTCATTATTTATTAAGGAAATGTCTGGACAGCCTGTAATAAGCGTAGTAATGGATAGTGAAAACCGACTAATTGCCAGTACAGAAAGCTTTGAAAATGGAACCATTATTACAAGAGAAAACTTAGAAGTAATGGAAAAAGAGAAGGATAAATTTTTTAAAGCTATAGAAGTAGCTGATGGTCAACCCTTCTATATTAATAAAAAAATGGATAGAGCTCTTGCATCAGTATGTAGAATAGAAACTACAGGATGGAAGCTTGTACAGATTGTACCATCGAATAGTATAAAAAATATATTTGAAAAATCAACAAGGTTGTCTTACTGGACAATAGGCTTAATCATATTATATGTATTACTAATATGTTATATAATCATTGTGGACAGACTAAGAAAAGGAAGAAATGACCTTAATAAAGCTCACATGGAAAGAGATGAGCATATAGCTGTGCTGCTTGCAATGTCAGATATATATTACAGCATGCATGTAATAAACCTTATAGAAAATACTGTTATAGAGTATGCGGCCAGAAATGAAGTAAAGCAGATAGCTAATGATTTCTATAAAGAAGACGCTGCAAGAATAATGTATGAAGTAATGAGTAATACTATTACTGATGAATACAAAGAAGCTGTAATGGAATTTAGTGATGTTACTACGGTTGCAGAAAGATTAAAGGGTAAAAAGATAATTTCCAGTGATTTCATTGGGAAAAATATAGGTCTTTTCAGAGCATCATTTATTCCTATAGAAAAAGATGAAAATGGTTATCCTCAAAAGGTAATATTTACAACAAGAATATTAAATGATAAAAAAAGCAATACATTATATTAAAAACTTTAAAGAATAAAGAAGAGATGATTAAAAATGGAAAAGATAACCGAGCAGGATATAATTAAGGCACTGACAAATAACTATAACGCAACATATTATCTGGATCTTGAAAATGAAATAGTAAACCCTATTGATTTAGGTGACAGGATAGAATTCTATATGGGAAGTGAGCTAAGGTCTTCAAAGCACTATTCAGAATATGTAGACTATTATGCAGAAAATATGGTTCATCCTGATTACAGAGTGGCATTTAAGTATGAGCTTTGCAGAGAAAATTTGCAAAAAAAGTTAAAAAACAGACAGAGCTATACCTTTACATATATAGGAAAAAAGGAAGATAAAGATAATTATTACAGGATGAGGGCCTCAAGAATAAGAGATATGGTTAATCATCTTATAATAAGCTTCGAAGATGTTGATCTTGAGGTAAGACAACAAAATGAGGCCATGAAGCAGTTGGAGGTTGCTGTACGGGAAGCTATGGAAGCGGGAAAAATGAAACAGGAGTTTCTATCAAATATGTCCCATGAGCTTAGAACACCTTTAAATGCAATTTCTGGTTTTAAAGAGATAGCAGCATTAAATATAGATTCTCCAGAGGATTTAATAGAATCTCTTCAGTATATTGGCTCTGCAACAAGACAAATGACGTATCTTGTTAATAATATACTTAATATGAGCAATCTTATAAGTGGATCTGTAGAGCTGCAGGATGAGGTATGCTGCTTAGAAGATTTGGTAAAGGATATTGAAACCGTTATAGTTTCAGAAGCAGAAGAAAAATGTATTCATTTTGCGGCAGATATGTCAGAGGCCGGAACAGAGAATGTGATTGTGGATAAATCTCTCTTAAACAGAGTACTTATGAATTTACTGGGAAATGCTGTTAAATTTACAAATCCACATGGAGCAATAAATTTAAAAATAAAGCAGGTTAAAAATGGATCGCTTATTGCCAATTATGAAATGAGAATAAAAGATAATGGTATAGGAATGAGCGAGGAATTTAAGAATCATCTATTTGAGATGTTCTCAAGGGAAAGAACTACTACAAATAGCGGTATTTATGGTTGTGGTCTGGGAATGGCGGTAACAAAACGAATACTGGATATGATGGGCGGAACTATAGAGGTAGAAAGCACCCAGGGCGTAGGAACGGAATTTATAGTAAGGGTACCATTAAGGATGGCATAAAAGTATAAAATACAGAAAAGGAATCTTCTTTGTAAATAGATGAAGGAAAAAGAGTATTATTATCAATCAGAGCAGTTCATTATAAAAAAAGCTAAAGATGATGAAAAAGAACTGTATAGGAAGATTGCCAAAGCAGATTTTCAATTAAAGATACTTTACTATTTTGATGAAGATACCGTAACAGATATTTTTTGGAATAATAATATAGATAATCAGGATAATATATATTTTTCTGTTTATTTAAGAGATGGAGAGTTCTTAGGTTGTGTAGGTATACAGAATTATAAAAGTCCACTTCCTGAACTGGCTATAACACTGATAGAAGAATATCAGGGAAAAGGGTTTGGATCAAAGCTTATAAAAGAATGGCTGAACTGGATATACAAAGAATTTAATTACAGAAAAATTCAAATAAATATAGATGCTGATAATATACCAAGTATAAAAATGTTTGAAAAATTAAATGTAGAAAAAGATAACGAGGGAAAATTTATCAGCTATCATTTGAACTTACCAATAGAGTAAACAATAGGATAAAAATAGGAGTAAAAACATGGAAAATTATAAATTAAGCAATGGAATGGAAATACCAGTAATAGGCTTTGGATGCTACAATGCAAAAGGTGGAGATAATCTTCAGATAGTAAAGAACGCAATAGAGGCAGGATACACTTTTTTTGACACAGCATCCTTATATGAAACTGAAAGAGAGCTTGGAACTGCATTAAAGGAAGCTGGTATAAAGCGTGAAAATCTTTTTATTCAAAGTAAGCTATGGATAGATGAAATGGGTTATGATAATGCAAAAGCAGCTATAGAGAGATCTTTAAACAGATTACAGATGGATTATCTTGATGTATATCTGATACATTGGCCAAGACAGAATAGCAAAAGCAGTCCTGAGGAATGGAAAAAACTTCAAAAGGAAACCTATAAGGCTATGGAAGAAATGGTTGATGAGGGAATAATAAAAGCTATAGGTCTTTCTAACTTTTTACCACATCACTTGGATAATATTTTTAGCTTTTGTAATGTTGCACCTGTTGTAGATCAGATGGAATTTCATTTAGGATATACTCAGGAATATGCCAGAAGTTATGCAAGTGAAAAAGGACTTATAGTGCAGGCTTGGAGTCCATTAGGACGAGGAGTATTATTTGAGAATAGTGCTTATAATGACTTGGCAGAAAAATATGGGGTAACATTATCTCAGCTGGCATTAAGGTTCATTTATCAGTGTGGAGTAATACCTCTTCCAAAGGCATCTACTGTTGAAAGACAGAAGCAGAATATGGATATATTTGGATTTGAAATTGATAAGGATGATTTCAACTATCTTTCCAGCTTACCAAATACAATGTGGTTAGGAGAGCATCCTGATATAGCGATTCCAACAAAATTAAGTAATTTTAATCAGTAAAAAACAAGCATAAATTTATTAAAAAATAGGCTTAGAGATATAATCTGAAAAAAGAA
>JAZUFJ010000269.1:0-4085 GCA_045640645.1 Lachnospiraceae bacterium | reverse complement strand
GATGTGGAATATGTTGATAATTATCAGGAAATAATACTTAATGCATTTGATACACATAAGGATGCAGATTTAATAGTTTTTTATATAAAAAGAAAAGAGAAGCCGCAGCCTAATTTTGCTGATGAGCGAAGGATGGGTTATCTTTCAGTTCTTAAAATTTTTTCGCCTGAGATTGCTTTTAGGAGAGAGGCCGTATCAGATATAAAATTTGATGAAAAGTTTGGTGCAGGAAGTAATAAATATATTATGGGAGAGGAAAATATATTTTTGTATGATTGCTTAAAGGCTCATAAAAAAATATATTACGTTCCAACAAAGATTGCAGAGCTCAGAGAAGTTGAGTCTACGTGGTTTTCGGGCTATGATGAGAGATTCTTTATATCAAGAGGCGCGAACTACGCAGCTATGACAAGGCTGTTTTCTTTATTACTTATTTTGCAGTTTGCTGTTCGAAAAACAAAAGAATATAAAGATGAGATGAGTATTTTTAGTGCCTTAAAATATATGCTTAAGGGACGCAGGGAGTATCTTAAGGGATGAGAACGTTTATTATAGGCGATTACAGGACTGGCACTGGACCGGCAAACGTCACCTTTGAGTATTTAATAAGATTTCCAAAGGGAACACTTTGCCAGAAGGCTCGGTCTAAGCCGGCCAGGGTAATAGAGATTATATTTAAAACCTTAATTAGTGATATAGTATTGTGTTCCGGTTACTCCGGACAGAATCTGGTGGCTATAAAATTTGCCCGCCTATTTGGACGTCCGTTAGCCTACCTCATGCATGGATGTGTTGAACATGAGAACGCCATTAATGGAGTACCAGATGAGGAAATGAACAGAATAGAACGGGCTACTATTAAAGGCTCAGATGCCATTTTTGCTGTATCAGAAAGATTTGAAAAATGGCTGAAGGAAAGATATCCGGAGGAGAAAGATAAGATTTTTCATGTATTAAACGGTGTAGACTTTCCTGCTGAAAAGGTTTCAGCATATGATAATAAGGCGGACATAGATGAAGTTAACAAAACCATGCCAGCCAGAAATAAATCAATGATTTTTTCTGTTGGTGGAGGAATGCCAAGGAAACAGATTAGAATAGTCTGTGAGGCCATAGAAAAGCTTAATACCTTTAGAAGAGAAAGAGGAGAGCAGGAACTGTCCTTAGTGGTGACCGGAGCAAAAGGAAAGGATGATGAGATAATAGGCAGATATCCTTTTGTGGATAATAGGGGCCTGGTATCTAAAGAGGAGCTTAAGCAGATCTATCAGGAGAGTATTTTGTTTATTCAGAATAGCTGTTTTGAAACCTTTGGTCTTGCGCCTATGGAGGCTTTGTCTAATGGGTGCAGTATTCTTCTTTCTGATAAAATTGGTGCCATCGAGGTAATAGATGGTTTGAGAGATGAGGATATAGTCTATGATGATAAAGATACAAATGAGATCTGCAAAAAGATTCAATATCTGATAGATAATCCTAACGGTGAAAGGATATATAATAGCATTGATAAGAAGGCTGCTTCCTGGGATGCCAGGTGTGATCAGCTGATAGAAAGGTTACAAATACTTAATAATCACAATGAATACAAATAAAAGACAGATAGTAATTAATTATATAGTACTTATTTTGATGTTCACAGGATATGCCCTTACCTTTATGGTGCCAAAGTTTTATGGTGCTACCGATAAGTATGTTGGTGTATTCGTTTTTCTGATGTGTGCGGTTCTTCTGGTAAATAATGTGGATATTATTTCTCTTATAAAGAAGCGAGACATGGAATTTATAGCGCTTGCAGTTTTGATTGTTCTTACCGGTGTTAATCTGTTAATAGTAGATTCTGGTAAGGGAGCCTTTTTTGTTGCTGCAAATTTTGCAATGGTCTGGTATATGTCAGACAAGCTTTATCTTACGAAAAGACAGATAATAGTTATGGCCAGCTTATATATGGGCTTGCTATTGTACTGGCTTTTTATAGCATATCCAAAAATGTTTGCAGATTATGAATTCTATGCTTATAACACTAATACAGCGGCTACCTTTACAATTTTTACCTTGCTGTGTGCATTTATCCTTCTTCAGATTCTGTCAGAGAAGTATGAGATTATGGGATTGTTCATGGTGATGATATTATTAAAAGGTTTTCAGCTTGTTATGTGGCATAGGGCAAGAGGTGCCTTTATTATGCTGCTTATGTTTATTTTCTTTAGATTTATAGCTCTAAAGAAGTGGTGGAGCAGCAAAAAGATGTTTTCTTTTTTGACTATAATGGCTACCTTTGGATCCCTGATATTTGTGTTGTGCTATGTCCTTCTGGGAACAACAGGAGTGAACTTCCAGATTCCTTTCTTTTATAAGCCGGTGTTCTCTGGACGTAACAGAATATGGTATGAATTTTGGACTTTGTTTATGAAAAAGCCTCTTACAGGCATAGGAACAAATATAGAGCTTGAATCTTTTTGGGAGTTTAACGTTCATAATGCCATGTATAATCTTTTAGTAGTATATGGAATCATTGTATTTGCTTTAATGATGTATTTGATATATAAAAAGCTTTTTAAGTTTAGTAAAACCGTAACAACCAGTCCTTTAGCATTATGTGCTCTTGCTGCTGTAATGGCTGTGTTTTTCGAATCGTATTTTGACGTCGATTTGATCTGGGCTGATTACTCTTTAAATATGATTTTTTTGCTTAGTGTTGTAGGACATGTTAACACGGAGAAATCTGAAGAAAAAAGCATTGGATAGTAATATATGGGAAAACTAAAATATCTCATAAACAATATTGCATTGTTTTCAATTAGTAATTTTGTATCAAAAATACTTGTGTTTTTGCTGGTGCCATTTTATACAAATGTGCTTACAACGAAAGAGTATGGAGTTGCCGATATATTTCAGGTAACCCTTCTTCTTGTTGTGCCGGCTCTTACAATAAATATGGGTGAAGCTGTTTTGAGGTTTGGTATAGAAAAGGCCGAGCACAGAGGCAGCATTTTAAGAATTGGTCTGAAATATGTGTTGGGAGCGGACTTGTTTGTCGCCTTTATCACAGTAGTTTCGGGCTTTTTTGTTTCAAAACAGATGCAAATATATCTTTTAATATTTGCAGTTATGTTTGCGGCGGATTCTTTATATGAATTTCTTATTCTGTATTTTCAGGGATGTGAACAGGTAAGAATAGTGGTGGGCGGAAGCGTACTGAGCACCTTTGTAATGATTATATGTAATCTGTATTTTCTGCTTGTGGTTAAAATTGGATTATACGGTTATCTCTTCTCGCAGATTATAGCTTTTTCTTTTGCCGGTGTTTTCATGCTGTCTCAGCTTAAGAAGTGCGGAATAAAAGACTATTTGCGGGATGAAGCTCTTGAAAAAGAAATGCTTGACTACGGAAAGCCTATGATAATGTATTCTACAGGCAGCTGGATAAATAATGCATCAGACCGATATATAGTATCCTGGCTTTTAGGAACTGCTATAAACGGAGTATATGGTGTTGCATACAAGATTCCGGCTATATTAATGGTATTTCAAAGAATATTTGCCCAGGCCTGGCAAATGTCAGCTACAAAGAGCTATTCAGATGAAAACAGCAAAGAGTTCTTTTCTATGATGTATGAGGCTTACCATACTTTTATGGTTATGGGTTGTGGCTTTTTGATTCTTATAGTCAGATATATAGCTGCATTTATGTTTAGAAAAGATTTCTATGAGGCTTGGAAATATGTTCCCCTATTATTGGTATCCGTGGTATTTGGAGCCCTTACAGGTTTCCTGGGCTCTATCTGCCTTGCCCATAAGGATAGTAAGTCCATGGGCATTGCTACAGGTATAGGTGCTCTTATAAATGTGATATTAAATATTATCCTAATACCATATATTGGAGCTATGGGCGCTGCAGCAGCAACAGCTATATCATATTTTTCGATGTATTTTATGGCCTTTATATTTACAAGAAGACATGTGAGCTTTGAGATAAAAATAACCAGAGATTATATAGCATACGTCTTGCTGATACTGGAAGTTATAATACAGATATCGTCTGTATCAGGTAGTGTAAAATATATATTGTGCGGTTTGATTGTTAT
>JAZUFJ010000268.1:0-9762 GCA_045640645.1 Lachnospiraceae bacterium | reverse complement strand
CACCATCTAAAAGCTTGGAAGTTAACGTAGTTGCATCTATCGTACCCTTAAGATCTTCTTTTGTAACCTGCTTTATTGCATCTCCAACGCCCTGAACATCAACTTCCACCGTTCCTGTTTCTGATACAATCATTGCGATATATCCATCAGGCAGATTATTAATAACAATATCTGATACAGGTATGCTCATTTCCCTGATTGTACATGGTTCAATATAAGCTGTTGCCATAACATTTCCATCAAAGTTTTTATCTGCCAGTATTACTCCCTTTGGAAGATAATCTGCAACATTGGCTGTTATGCTGACATCATTAGTAGCTCCTGCCACTGATAGCAGGTCTGATATAGCTATACTGTTAAGCTCGTCAAAGGCCTTTCCTTCTCCTGCTATAGCAACAGTATTTGGTTTACTGAGCACTGTACCAGTATATCCATATCCTTCAGCGGTTGTACCGGATACAACAAAGGATACTCCTATCTCTTTTGTCTTTAGTACATCAGCTTCAAGATGAACTGTATCTACGCTTAATGTAAGATTCTTTTTATCTACCTCTTCACCGTCATAATTAAAAAGCTGTACAACAGGATCATACATTGCATCATTTGACAGATCTGATATATCAACTGTAACTCTTGCCTCAGCTAATGAAGATATAACAGATTCTGGTCCAGATACCATTACACTTCCAGCAGACTGACGCATTGTTCCTATCGCATGTCCTTCAGCAGGATCTCCAACAGTATCAAGAGATATATCAAGCTCTGCCTGCTTTAGGTCTTCAATTTGAACCTTAAGATTCTTCGTTCTGCTTGAAATTGAATCTATTCTGTCTGAATATCTTGTAGAGCGTACTTCTATAGCTACTGTGTTCATGATTGTTATATCTCTCATATCCGCTGTAGCCTTTATATAATCACTGCTCATAGACTCTATAACTGATCTGTTTGCCTGCACGACAACAGTCACCGTATCAGTTCCATCAAGAACCTCGTAGGTCTTTCCATCCTGGGATATTACACTTGAATTTGTTATCTCTACCGGAATACCGGAATAGGTTCTGGTGATAATCGGATCGTCTACGTTTACGACTATTGTCCATAATACCATGGACGCAAGTATAGACAGTATCTTCAGGCCGAGATTATCTGTCAGAAACTTTTTCATCCTTCGACCTGCCTTTCCAGAACATAAATCTGTTCTCTTCTACTACCTTATTCTGAAGTTGTCTTAATTTTTCCCTTAAGAAATCAGCGTCAACATTTCTAAACAGCTCTCCCTGAAAAGCAATAGAAACTCGTCCATTTTCCTCTGAAACGATAATAGTCATCGAATCTGTAACCTCAGATATACCAACACCTGCTCTATGTCTTGTACCCAGTTCCTTTGAAAGCTCCATATTATCAGAAAGAGGTAAATAACAGGTAGCTGAAACTATTCTGTTACCTCTTACAACAATAGCGCCATCATGAAGCGGAGTATTATGCTCAAATATGTTTATCAAAAGCTGACTGGATACTAATGAATCCAGCTGGATTCCGGTCCTCTCATATTCATACAAAGGATCGTTATTTTCTATTACTATGAGAGCGCCTGTTTTTGCTCTTCCCATCTCATAGCATGCACTTATTATTGCATTTATAGTATCATCACTAAACAGTTCTCCCGTAACCTTAGTATTATCAAATGGAAACAGGGAAGCTAACACATTTTTCCTGCCCAGCTGTTCTAATGCCTTTCTAAGCTCCGGCTGGAATACTACAACAATAGCTGTAATAGCAACACCAAATATATTTTTAGCTATCCAGAGAATAGTGGTCATATTAAAAATGGCCGCAACAATTACAAACATCATAATTACTATGATGCCCTTCATAAGCGACCAAGCCCTGGTACTCTTTATCCATAATAATACGCGATAGATTAGGAAAGAAATAATAATTATTTCCACCACATCCGTCCACATTATTCTTGGAACAGATACCCAGGATAAATATTTCTCTATAAAATCTTGTACTTCACTAATAAAATCCATTTATTCAGACTACTTTCTTACTGGTCTTTGCTGTTGCATTTGCTGCATTCTTTGCTGGGATCTCTGTGGAGGTCTCTGTGGTCCCCTTGCAGGACCCTGATTAGGATTAATCCTTTTTACTTTTACATGTGGGGCTTCCATTGAAAGCTTTGGAACAGCCTTTACGTAATAATAATATTCATCATCCTCAAATTGCACATGCTCAGTTCGGGAATAATCTACATTAAATATGAAGAACATGACTATAAAACCAATTATAGCGCCTAAAATTGTTCCGAGGATTACCCCACCTGCGCTTACATCTCCATCAAGAGAAGCAGCGGCTGCTAATACTACTATAATTTCAAGAATAGTACCTACACCTATAGAAATAATCCAGGAAAAATTAATTGGCAGTCTCTTTACTAAATAAACTATTAAGGTTGTGATAGCAAAGGCTATAGCCACAGCCTTCATTGTATCATTGCCTATTATTCCATCTATTATTCCTTTAAAGGCAGAAGCCATATTCTCCATGTCTGTACTGCCCGAAAAATTCTTTGAATTGTCCTCAACATATTCCAGAACATAATACATTACTGAACCAAGGGCTATGGAAACACAAGACGTAGGCCCACCTATTAGTCCCATGGAAATTGGTAATACATATGGCATCTTAAGAGCAAAAAGAATTGGTGTAATAATCACACCTATCGCATCTCTTGGAGTAAACCTGAAATATACCACAAACATTAGAAGCATTATCATGCCTACAATAGCGGCAACAGGCAAAGATAAAGCATACATATGAAGCATTATCACAAGAGCTGCAAATAGTACCATCAGATTAAGCGGTAGGAACGAACATAAAAGAGCAATAATCAGTGTAATAGCAGGATTTTTAACCTTTGTCATATACCCTATATTGCTATTTATTACTATAAGAACAAAAAGCATTAATAAAAACTTAAGAACCGGAGTAATAAATGCTTCAAATTTTGCATATATCTTTATAATCTGATCTTTTATTACAAGTAAATTAGTCATTAAAACTTATCCTTTCCTACACCTATCTGGATTCTTCCTCATAGATAGATCTCAGCATTCTGCTGCATCTCAGATAATCTCTTATTCGACGTTTTGCTCTGGTATAGCGATATGCATATACGAGATATGAGATAACAACATAAATAGCCAAAGCAACTAAGTACTTTGACATCACACTATCGGCAAATTCCATAACATCCATTTTATAAAAATCTTCCAGAAATGTTTCCAGGTCGTAAAGTATATACATCAGCACCATCAGCATTGCACCAAAGGTTGCATAAAGAGCTGATTTTAAAATCTGGAAGCTGATATAATCACCTCGAAAATATCCGTTCACAGAAAGATCGCGTTTGCCCTCAACCTGGTCAAACGCTGCCATTCTGGTCATTATTCTTATTTTATCTTCGTTTAACATACTACTGCCTTCTGAATCTGATATCTATTCAATGTCAGATTATCTATTTTCCATAAATCTCATTTTTGGATTAGTCTTATCCTGCTTTAAAGCATCTGCTTTGTTCTGAACTGGCTTTCTTCCAACAGAATTAAGAGTATTGATCATGCTGGCTTTACACTTATCACAGAAACGTCCTGTTTTTATAGGTGTACCACAGCTCTCACATATTACGCCTACAGCTGAGCCTTCTGCAAATTCAAGTCTTTCTTCTTTTACCCACTGTCTGATCTGCTGCTCATCTACTTCACATTCCTTAGCAACCTCTTTTATACCACAATGAGCGTTCTCTCTTACATACTTCTTAACTTCCTGGAATTTAGCTTCCATTTTTTCACGGCATCCAGGGCATATTGGCTGTCCAACAATATAATTAAAAAGTTTTCCACATGATCTACAGTTTCTAACGTTCATCTAACATCCTCCATTTATCAATTACCACTATAAGCACAGCTAATAACTGCATAATATACATTTTTTACACCTGCATCCTTTAAGCATTTTGCAGCTTCATTGATTGTACTACCAGTGGTATATATATCGTCTATTAATATAACTGAATTTAATTGTACATCATTATACTTGATTTTAAAAGCATTTTTCAAGTTATTTTCCCTAGCGTGAACATCAAGATTCTTTTGTGGTACAGTCGATTTTTGCCGTATCAGATATTCATCATATACTGGAATTTTTGCATATTTTGATATTTCATGTGCTAAGAGAGCTGCCTGATTGTACCCTCTTTTTTTCATTCTGCTTTTATGAAGTGGAATCGGAATAATGGCATCTGCCCTCCATTCTGTCAGCTTTCTCTTAAGGCCTTTAGCCATCTGGGCGCCATAAAAACCGGCATATTCCCTTCTGTTATTGTACTTAAAACCATATATACTTTTTCGCAAAACATCATTATATATATAAAGAGCTCGGCCTTCGTCAAAGAACATCCTTTTTGTTTTGCAAAGCTCACACAGTTCCGTTTCAGTACCAAGTGGTTTACCACATTTTAGGCAATATGGTTCTTTGACAAACGTAAGCTTCCCTCTGCAACTATCACATATATCTGCCCCCGAAGGCATTGCTATCTTTTGGCACACAGGGCATCGCCTTGGATACATCAGATTTATCAGAATGCCATATATTTTTCTAAATGTCACTATCAAACAGTTCGTTTATCCTTTCTGAAAGAGTGGTATATCTTTTTGCTTCTGTGGCATTATCTATCATGAAATTGATTCTTTCCTCACTTCCCAATATTACCACGCAGCTTTTCGCCCTGGTGACACCGGTATATAGCAGGTTCCTGTTAAACAACATTCTAGGACCGACCAGAAGCGGTATAATCACAGCAGGATATTCACTTCCCTGGGATTTGTGTATAGTGACAGCGTATGCCAGCTCCAGCTCATCAAGAAGGGAGAACGGATATCTTACTTTCCTTTTTTCCTCATACTCCACAACCATTTCCTCAAGGTAGCTGTCTATCTCTACCACTATTCCCATATCGCCATTAAATACTCCTAAGCCCTTATCTATTGGAATACCATACTTGCTTTGTATCTCCCATTCCAGCTGGTAGTTGTTTTTTATCTGCATAACCTTATCGCCCACTCTGAAGACGGTATCACCATGCTCTTTTTCATCTTTATTTATATCTGGCGGATTCAAATATTTTTGTAAAATAGGGTTCAGATTTTCTACGCCTAAAGGTCCTTTCCTCATAGGAGTAAGTACCTGTATATCAAAGGGATCTGCTTTTACATACTTAGGAAGCTTATCATTTATAAAAGTAATCATATGTTTCATTATTACATTTATATCATCCCTCTGTAAAAAGAAGAAATCTTTGCTCTTATTGTCAAGTCTGATTCTTTCACCATTATTGATTCTATGAGCGTTAACAACTATATCCGAATTTTCTGCCTGTCTAAATATTTTCTTTAGTCTTACGACCTCAAGCTTTTCAGAGACTATCAAATCCTTTAGTACACTTCCAGGGCCAACGCTTTGAAGCTGGTTAATATCTCCTACCATTATTAGACTTGTACCCACCATTATGGCTTTTAGCAAAGCATAATAAAGTGGAAGATCTACCATAGACATTTCATCTATTATTACAACATCTGTCTCTAATGGGTTTTCATCGTTTACTTCATATTTAAAAGATCTTGTATTTTCATCATCTGAGGTAGGAACCAGTCTGAGCAATCGCTGAATCGTGCTCGCCTCATAACCAGTAGTCTCTGTCATCCTTTTCGCTGCCCTTCCGGTTGGCGCCGCAAGACAAACGTCCATACCTTCAGCCTCATAATAATCCAAAATAGTATTAATTATAGTAGTTTTTCCCGTTCCCGGACCACCTGTTATAATTATTACTCCTTTTTTTACAGCTTTATAAACTGCTTCCTTCTGAATATCCTCCAAAACTATTTCTTTATTTTTAGATAAGATATCTATCTTTCTTTTGATCGCCTCATCGTCCCCATCAAAATCAATATCAAGGTCCAATATCATTTTGGCGCAGGAAAGCTCCATATAATAATATTTTTTATCATATACTTTTACATCATCCCCTATGGACTTTATAACAAGCTTTTTATCCATAGCCAGGTTCATAATATGGGTCCATACCAGTTCAGTATCTACACCAAGCAGCTCAGCACTGTTTTTTTCGATTATTTCTTTAGGAAGATAGCAATGTCCATCCTGAAGGGCAAGCTGTAAGACATATAATATTCCGCATCTTATTCTGTAATCAGAATCAGGATTGATACCTACCCTCTCAGCTATTTCATCTGCAGTTTTAAAGCCTACACCACTAATGTCCTCAGCTATTAAATAAGGATTCTCCCTAATAATCTGATAGCAGTTCATACCATATTCTTCATATATCTTTATAGCCAATGTATTGGATATTCCATATTCCTGAAGAAAAATCATGGCATTACGCATCGACTGTTTTTCTATAAACTGTATCCCAATTTCCCTTGCCTTTTTGTCACTAATACCCTTTACTCTGGCAAGAAGCTCTGGCTCCTCCTCCATTACTCTAAAGGTATCCTCGCCAAATTCTTTTATAATTCTTTTCGCAAGAGATTCACCAATACCTTTTATGGCACCGCTTCCTAAGTATCTCTCCATAGAAGTAATATCATCCGGTGATTTTATCTCATATTTTTCTATCTGAAATTGTCTTCCATACATGGGATGCATTGTGTAATCACCTGTAACCTCAAGGTTTTCTCCCTCATCCGCAACGCGAAAAAAACCAACGCAGGGCACTGTGCCCTCGTCAGTCACAAGGTTTAAAACTGTATATCCATTTTCAGGTTTGCGATACACGATTCGTCCAATAAATCCGTGAAGTGTTTCCATATGCAATATTTGTTTAATTATTTGATAATACTAGGTTAAAAAAGTTATATTTGATTACGTTTCATCTGGTCATAAAGCATCTGAGCTAATGAATTAGAGCCTTCCATCTGATCGCTGGCATTTTTAGCATACTCTGTCATCATATTGTCTTCATAGTATTCCCTTAAAGTCTGGGTAGGACCATCTATCACATCATGCTTTGGAACCATAGCTGTTTTCATACCCTTAAATACCTGTTCCATGAAATATGCTTCAAATTCTTTACACACGCTCATAAGCTCTTCATCTGTAGACTCTGCTTTATTAGCATTTTTAAGAGAAGATTCCAGAGTATTCATCTTATTATTTTTTGCATTTTGAGCTGCCTTATCAGCATATATTGCTCCGATTCCGCTTATATCCATATTATTAAGTCCCGTAATGTCTCAAATATTTAATACTATCTTCTCAGCTCGTTAGCTTCCTGCATCATTGTGTCAGCTGCCTGAACGGCTTTTGAATTCATTTCATAAGCACGCTGGGCAATTATCAGATTAACCATTTCATCAGCTATCTGTACATTTGATCCTTCAAGGTAACCCTGTCTGATCTCACTCTTTTTAAGATTAGCATTTGTCGCTTCATTTAAAGCAGGACCAGATGCCTGAGTAATCTGATAAAGAGTATCTCCTTTTTTCTCCAAACCTGATGCATTCTGGAACTGATACATTCCAATCTGCATTCCCTGTATCTTCTGAAGATTATTGTTAGCATCCGGGTACCAGAGCTGTCCTGTTCCGTCTACCTCTACTCGACTGGAAATATAATTTGCAGGTATTGTTATAGGATTACCTGCAGTATTCAGTACAGGCAAACCATCTGTATTAGTAAGAGTCATAGTATTGTTAACACCTATGGCAAATAAGAAATTACCATTTCTTGTATAATAGGTATCATTATCTCCTTTTACAGCAAAGAAGCCTTCTCCATTAATGGCAAATGCTGTGTCAGATTCAGAATCGAGGAGCGCGCCCTGTGTAAACTGTGATACTATAGCTGCATTTCTTACACCAAGTCCAACCTGAGCTCCTACCGGCTTCTGTTCACCATTTGCACTGGTAGTTCTGGTCTGAAGTGTCTGATACAGCAGTGATTTGAACTCGTTAACCTCTGTTTTGTATGCTGTTGTGTTAACGTTTGCGATATTATTAGCTATTGTATCTACATTATTCTGTTGTCCAATCATACCTGACGCTGCAGTCCATAAAGCTCTTACCATCGAATATCCTCCGAATATAATACTATGCTATGTTTTATATATTGTTTATCTTATCTTATAGAAAAATCACATTTCTATTTACACTTTAAGTTTTTATACCTTACCAACCTGATTAACCGCTACATCTAAAGTAGAATCAAAGGTCTGAATAATCTTCTGATTAGATTCATAAGCTCTGGTAAAGCTGATAAGATCTACCATTTCCTGTACTGTCTGTACATTTGAGCTTTCCAAATATCCTGAATATATCTGGGCTGTAGCTGGTATTTCTGTAGCACCATCTACGGGCTGGAAATAATTTTCTCCATACTTTTCAAGGAAGTTATAGTCCTCAAAATCTGTAACCTGAATAGTAGCTAAAACCGCATTATTAGGTATCTGTCTTATTGCACCATTACGATCAACGCTAAACTTCTGAAGAGGATCAAGTGTAATGTGATTGCCAGCTGTATCTAAAAGGTAATCTCCATTTTTATTAACCAGTTCACCATTTACATTTAATGTAAAAGTACCATCTCTTGTGTACTTAACGCTGGTCTCGCCATTTTTATTAGTAAACTCAACAGTGAAAAAACCACTTCCTGAAAGAGCCATGTCAAAGGTGTTTCCTGTCTCGTGAAATGCTCCCTGGCTGTAATCTGTGTAGGTCTCACCTATCTTAACACCCAGACTCATATGCCCCAGTCGTTTTGCTATTCCCGGATCAGAGGTATCTTTAATCTTATATGCAAGGACATCTTTAAAAGCCTGTGAAGTAGAGCCCTCTTTTTTATATCCTGTGGTAGCAGAATTAGCCATGTTATTAGATAAAATATCAACACGTCTCTGTTCATTTACCATACCTGTGCTCGCAGTATATAAACCTCTAAGCATATGTTTTCTCCTACTTTTTATAAAATATTATAATAAACCGCCTTGGCTTGATCTTTCCTTATTTCACGATGTGCCACCAAGCTCTCAAATCAATGCGACTCTACGTGCAAGCACGTTCGTCGCCTTGGCTTGATCCCTTTAATTACTCGACATCTTCCGAATAACCTGCCAAGAATTCTACGAATTTTCCAGTTCCGATGGCAACAGCTGTCATAGGGTCTTCAGCTGTCATAGTATTAATACCAGTTTTATAAGCGATAAGATCTTCAAGTCCTCTAAGAAGGCTACCACCACCTGTAAGTACTATACCTCTGTCAGCGATATCTGCTGCAAGCTCTGGCGGAGTACGCTCAAGTACACTGTGGATAGCTTCTACTATCTGAGATGTTGTCTCTCTTAAAGCCTCTTCTGTTTCCTCTGAGGAAACCTTTACAGTTCTAGGAAGACCTGTTACCAGGTTACGTCCTCTAACTTCAAGGTAATCAACCTCTGGTCTCTTAAAGGCTGTACCAATCTTTATCTTAATCTCCTCAGCGGTTCTCTCACCGATAAGAAGGTTGTGCTTCTTTCTCATATATCTTACGATAGCTTCATCAAAGTCATCTCCAGCTATCTTAATAGATGTACTTACTACAGTACCACCAAGAGATATAACTGCTATATCGGCTGTACCACCACCTATATCTACTATCATGTTTCCACAAGGCTTTCCTATATCAATACCTGCTCCAATTGCTGCAGCG
>JAZUFJ010000267.1:0-4218 GCA_045640645.1 Lachnospiraceae bacterium | reverse complement strand
TGAAAACATAGCATGGCATCCAGGCTTTGTAAACGCAATGAAGCTTGAACTGATTGAAAATGAAAAGGATCTGTTTTATGAAACAGAGCATCTTCTTAATCAGCAACCTATAAGGATTGTTTTTTTTCCAATACAGATTGTAGTATTAAGAAAGCTATCAAAAGAACACTTATGGCTTACATCACTAGCAGCAAATCTTAGTGATGATAAACTAATAGCGATATTTAATAAAGCAAATGAACTAAAAGAAAAAATATATGCGAAATCAGTAGCAAGTGTAGTGACAAAAGCTAACAGTAAAAGTATAGAAAGACTGAAGGGAGACGGAAGAATGTATATTAAAGAATTGTTTGAAATAATGAAGCCAGAGATAAATGAAGCTATTAATAATGCCGTTAATGTTGCAGTAGATAATGAAAAAAGAGAGACAGTTATTCGATTAATTGAGATGGATCTTTCGTATGAAAATATTGCTAAAGCAACAAATATTTCATTAGAGGATGTGAAGAAAATAGAACAAGAAAACTTGTCGTTAGTTTAACTTATGGATGATTATGTATATGTTTACTTTTTTTTATGTGGATGATATAATTTCAATGGTAATTATCCAAAGGGTTGGGTATACTAGATTGGAAAAAATGATTTGGAGGAGCGACGAATGACAATTGATAAAAACAATGATGGAAATAAATTGGTTATAGCAGTTGCTGGAAGACTTGATACAAATACTGCACCTGAGCTTGAAGCTTCATATAAAGAATCTATTACAGGAATTGAAGATTTAGTAATTGATCTTAAGGATCTCGAGTACATTTCATCTGCAGGATTAAGAGTAATCCTTACAATGCAGAAAGCTATGAATAAGCAGGGAAAGATGGTTATCACAAATGTTTCTCCTACAATAATGGAGATCTTTGATATAACAGGATTCGCTGATATTCTTACTATCGAATAATTTTCCTGTGTTACAAAATAGGATTGTAGAAAAGTTTTTTGAAAAAAGAGCGGGCAAAATGCTTCGCTCTTTTTTCATTACTGGGACATATACAAATATCATTATATTTTTTCTATTCAAAACATCATGTTTTGTATTAAAATAAACGATAGGAGTGCGTAACAGGTCACAATCCGTTACATCACAAAAATAAAAAGGAAAAGGAACAATTATTATGAACAGAAATTCAAAAACAATAATATTAGTAGAAGGAGCAATGATCATTGCTATGGCAACCGTTCTTTCTTATATTAAACTTTTTGAGATGCCATTTGGCGGATCTATTACATTAGAAATGCTGCCACTTATTGTCATGGGTTTAAGAAGAGGAACAAAATGGGGATGCTTTACAGGTTTAGTTCATGGAGTTCTGCAAATGATTATTGGATTCAGTAACGTTCTATATTGTGCTACTCTTCTTTCTCAAATAGGATGTATTCTTCTTGACTATGTGTTAGCATTTTCAGTCTTAGGATTAGCTGCATTTTTTGCAAAAAGAATACCAAATAAAAAGGCTGGTTTTGTTTTTGGTGCTGTTATTGTAAGTTTATTAAGATTCTTATGTAGCTTTTTGTCAGGGTGGCTTCTTTGGGGCTCATATGCACCAGAAGGTATGAACCCTGTATATTATAGTTTGGTTTATAATGGGGCCTACATGATACCAGATACTATTATTGCTGCTGTAGTTATAGCTATTCTGGCATATACTGCCCCAAAGCTTTTCATCGCGGAATAGTACTTCAGGCTGGAGGTAGCGGGGTTCGTGGATAAAAACAAAAATTTAGATTTGGTAAAAAGATATATATTATTTATTATTGGATTATTTGTAGCATCGATGGGAGTGGCCTTATCAACAAAAGCGAATCTTGGCACATCTCCTGTGGCATCTGTACCATATTCCGTATCATTGATGAGTGGCTTGTTTACTTTTGGTGGATGGTTGAATATCTGGAGCCTGCTTCAGATAACTGTACAGGTAACCATCCTTAAGGGTAAGTGTAATAAAATAGAGATAGCCATTCAGACGATTTTAGCCTTCGTATATGGATACCTTACAAATTTTTCGTGCTATCTTATAAGAGATATGCAGGTAGACGGGTATTTATTCCAGTTTATGTGTATGATACTGGGCTGTATTGTTTTAGCCCTAGGCATATGGATACAGCTGAAAGGAAATGTAGCCATGCTGCCTGGTGAAGCGATGAACCGAGCCATCAGTCATGTTTCAGGTTTAAGATATGAGAATATCAAGATTGCTTTTGATATAATTTATATTGTTATTTCCGGAATATTGGGAATCTGCTTCCTGGGCGGGCTAAAAGGTGTTCGAGAGGGAAGTATAATCGCTGCAGTAGTGATCGGAAATATTATCAAGATATATAATCATATTTGGAATACAATCACGGGAAAAAAGACCAAATAGATATTAACAGGTAGCATCATAGAAAGAAAAATTGAAGATTATAATATGGTAAAACATAAGAATAATATAGCTCATTATCACTTGCCGGGATTATTTGAATTTTACGAATTATATAAGATATTTTTACCACTGTATCATACGCATAGGGAATATTTTTACGAATGGTGTGATATAGGCTCCATATATGGTGCTCCATCAGATTGTATATTTGGAGGAGGCCGCGTAGAGGTATCTGATGTAGAACCTAAAAAGGTTCTGGAGCTTGTTCAGGAATACGGCATATCAGCAAGGCTTACTTTTAGCAATTCTCTTTTAGAGAGAAGGCATTTATCTGATAAAAAATGTAATCAGCTTTGTTCTCTTTTTGAACAATCAGAAGCTGTCACTAATGGAGTAATAGTACACTCTGAGCTATTACTTGATTATTTACAATCAAATTATCCAGGGCTATATTTTGTTTCCTCAACAACTAAGGTTTTGACAGAATTTGAGCAATTATTACAGGAACTTAGAAGAGAGGAATTTAGATATGTTGTACCGGATTTTCGTCTGAACAAATCATTTGATAAATTAGAATCTCTGACAAGTAGCGAAAAAGATAAATTAGAGCTTTTATGTAATGAATGCTGTTATATTGGCTGTACAGACAGAAAGGCCTGCTATGAAAGCGTTAGCAGAAAAAATCTTGGGGAAGACAGCGCTGATCATCAATGCAAGGCACCTTATGGAAATGAAGGTTATCGTTTTTCCAGGGCAATGGCTAATCCAAGCTTTATAAGTATTGAAGATATACAAAAAACATACCTGCCTATGGGGTTTTCAAATTTTAAAATAGAAGGAAGAGGTCTTGGCAGTGCTATGGTTTTGGAGTTTCTTCTGTATTATATGACTAAACCCGAATATCAGCTTATATTAAGGGAAGAAATATATTTAGACAGCATGCTGGATTTATTTTAATGATTGCTAATAAACTAAAAATTAAATGCGAAAGGAAATATCTGCATGGGAGCAAGACTTGAAACCTATAACGAAGATGAAATTATTATACGTGAAGGTGAGCTTTCGGAGAGAATGTTTTTGGTTCTTGAAGGCTCAGTTGCTTTATATATGAATTATGGTACACCGAGCGAAAGCGTATTAGGTGTAATTGGAAAAAATAAAGTATTTGGTGAAATGGGGCTTTTCGCTAAAGAAAAAAGCATATATACTGCGGTTGCTTTTACAGATGTCAAGGCTGCGTGGTTTGACGAGCGTACTATTGCTTATTTCTTTAAAGCTTATCCTGAAAATACGATGAATATAGTTAAAAGCATGGGAAGGTCATATAAAATATTAAAGGAAAACCTGACCATGGCTATGGATGAGATAAAACATCTTACCCATAAGGAAAATTATATTTTCCATGATGAACTTCCAGATGTTGATGATACGACAATGGAAGCAAAAGATGCAGAGGCAACGAACAATAATGAGATAGATTTCAAGGGACTAAGATATATTAATCATAAAAATGACCTGGATAAATATGTATATAAAGCTAGCCAGCAACTCAAAAATAAATAATATGTAAAAAAAGACGTTATCCTCTAGTAAGAGAATAACGTCTTTGTATATACACCCTTTTGTAATTCTAGTTGCTTGTCAGTCTTTTAATAGCAGGACCTAATGCTTTGTAAAGAATAGCTCCAAATATTCCCACAGAAATAAGCTCGCCAATAAATACAGTAAGCATAACCACAGGATAAATCATTGTTACCTCATATTCTATAGCATATATCTTGCAAAGTACTATTGGTACGAT
>JAZUFJ010000266.1:0-2219 GCA_045640645.1 Lachnospiraceae bacterium | reverse complement strand
AAAAGGAATCCCCAAAAGTCGAAAATGAAAATAATCAGCAAAGCGGAAAGATACAGATAATACCTGGAAAATCCAGGGATATAAAAGAATCTGATGTACATACAGAAGATATTAAAGACGAGGCAGATAGTGAAGCAGCTGTAGTAGGTAAGAAAGATAAAGAAAAAAAGGATAAGCTAAAGAAAGACAAAAAGGGAAAAGTTAAGAAGGATAATAAAAAAGAAATAAAAGCTAGGCCGGATAACAAAAAAGAAGAAGTTAACGAGGCTAAGACCTTTGAAAGGTCCGTTAAAGAACAGAATAAAAAGAGAAAAACAAGTCTTAAAATTATAACCGGAATACTGTTTGCTATAGCGATAGCAGGGCTGGCGGTTTTCGTGTTCTTATATATAACTGGTCTTAGGGCATCGGGGAATATGTCGGCATATGCCGATTCGTTTGCAGAAAAATACGCAAGCAAGATAGCCGGGAGTGATTGGACCTTAGGTGATGCTGTTGGGGAAGTAAACAGACAGCCGGGACTGACATATGAGATACAGATGGGCAGCAAAATAATGTCCAATAGTAGTCTGATAGTCTACATGGACAATATTGATCATATAACAACAGCTTCGATTCGTGTGCAAAATCCTGGTATTAATTTTGACAGTGAACAGCTTCTGATGATGACATATCTTGCAGATACTTTATATGACGATCTTACGTTAGAGCAAGCCGGTAATATATTTGCCCAAATGCTGGATAACGATGGAATGATTAAGTATAACGATTATATCTGGATATTAAGGGTAAACGAGAGCAATAATACCTTTATTATAACGGATGAAAAGGTTGTATCAGATTTGGCCGGAGTGATGACAGGAGATCCTAATGCTAGCGCTAATAGGATAGAGCAGGAAGAAACGGAAGAGGAAGCTGCGACCGAGGCAAAGGTTGAAGAGAATAAAGATACAGAGGAAAAGGCTAAAGAAGATATTGAGAAAGAGATCGTATTAATGGATCTTGTAAACTTTATTGGAAAGCCTATTGATGAGCTTACAGCAAATTATGGGGAAGCTGAAAGCTTAGAAGACAATAGCATGAGATACTTTGAAGAAGCCAGTGTTTCATGTATATATGATGAGGAATCAAATATGGTGACCTACCTTGATGTGGATGATAAAGGCGTAAAGGATGTTACTTTATGTGGTCTTTACATCGGGATGAAGGAAGATGACCTAAGGGCTCATATGATAAAACAGGGGATAAAGGATGAGCCTGAAATAGATGATGAAGGGAAACTGATATACAGGTTTAATTTTGGGGAGAATAAATTAAGACTGAGCATTACTATTAGCGACGGGGAAGCAACGCTATTAGCTGTAGGTATTCAGAAATAAAATATTTTATTTTCGGAGAGAACTATGTGTATTAAGCCGTGGAAGAAAAAGAAAAATAAGAGTATGGTATTAAAACCACGTAATATCCAGGATGAGTCTATTTTTGCAAATGAAAATGAAATTAAAAGCGTAAAAAAGAATATAGCAGAGGACGAGTCCATATTTGCTAATGATATAGAGGAAGAGGTGGCTATACAAATGGCCGCAGGGACTCTCGCGGGCTCATCTGCAGCAGCGGTAGTTGGAGCGACAACTGCTGGGGCAGTTTTGGCAACTGAAATTCTGGAAAATACAGAAATTGTGAAGGCAGAAGAGTCAGTGGCAGAAGAAGTGGCTGTAGAGGAAGCGGTGGTCACAGAAAATGTTGTTGAGGAAACTGTGGGTGAAGAGACTGTAGTTGCAGAAAATGTAGTTGAAGAAACTATAGCTGTAGAAAAAACAGTTGCAGAAGGAATGTCTCCAGAAGAAGCAGTTACAGTAGAAGAAGTAATCAGGGAAGAAGCATCGGAGGAAGCCTTAGAAGAGGAAATAACAGAGCTGCCAGATGAAGAAGAAAGCGATAAAACAGTAGCGGCAGCAGGTGTAGCTGCAGCAGGCGTGGCGGCGGTAGTGGCAGCAGAAATAATAGAAAATGTTGAAACTGTAAAGGCTGAAGAGTCAGTGGCAGAAGAGAATATTAGAGAAGAAATACCAGCTGAGGAAGCAATTGCCGAGGAAACAGACGCAGAAGAATTGTCTCCAGAAGAAACAGTTGCAGTGGAAGAGGCACCTATGGGAGAAGCATCGGAGGAAGCTTTAGAAGAGGAAATAACAGAGCAGTCTGATGAAGATGATAGCGAT
>JAZUFJ010000265.1:0-1968 GCA_045640645.1 Lachnospiraceae bacterium | reverse complement strand
CATATTATTTTTCATACTGGCTATCTTATGATAATCACTGGACAAAATAGAACTAATATCTCCATAATTATATTCTTCACCGCAGCCACAGCTTTTATTCAAAATAAGCCTTGCTGGCATATACTGTACGAAATCTTCATGTATGCCGTTATTAATATTATCAATCATATTCATGGCTTTATCAGCCATACCTGCAAAATCAACCTCTAGCGATGTGATTTTAGGCTCATAGGCCTTTGCTTCATCGACATAATCAAATCCACCTACAGCCACATCTTCAGGAACTCTTATCCCACGTTTCCTTAGTTCATCACATATTGATAGCGCCATATAGTCATTAGCAGCTATAATGGCCTGAGGATAACTGTCTCTTCCCTGCATAAACCAGTTAACAGCTTCCTCTCCTTTATCCCTCCAGAAATCACCATGAAAAACCATATTATCCGTCACAGGAATATTCTTCTCGGCCATAACATCCATAAATGCCCTAAGGCGCTCTGAAGAGTCTAAATTCCCTACCTTGCCAGACATATAACATATATCATCAAAACCATGGTCCTCTGTAAAATGTCTGACCATACTTTTCATAGAGATGTAGTTCTCAAGTAAAATGCTGTGAAAGCCCTCTCTATATGTACGCAGATATACTACAGGACATTTAGCTTCCTTTTTCAACTTTTCATAAAGTTCATCGCCCATTCCAGGATTATCAAAGAGATCTTCAGTGACAATTATTCCATCAAACATAGATGGTTCAGACAATTTGACACATGCCTTTTCTCCCTCTGCATATAACATATCAAAACTGTATGTACCAAACGTACAGAAGACCATAATATCGTAATCCAATTCTCTGGCCTTTGCTGAAATAGTCTTCATAATTGTATGCTGGAACGCTCCACCTATCTCGCCAATATAGACAGCTATCTTTCTCTTCATACTAATCTCCTTGTGCATACCTATAAGATAGTATATCACAATAAATACATAGAATAAAACAAAAGCCCTTAAGTACTGAGTATATCAATACTTAAAGGCTTTATAATTCTTTTGCTTATATGCTCAAAAATTAATCCTGTACATATGGCATAAGTGATACGTGACGTGCTCTCTTGATAGCAACTGTCAGTGCTCTCTGATGCTTTGCACAGTTTCCTGTAATACGACGAGGAAGGATCTTTCCTCTCTCTGATACGTATCTCTTAAGCTTTGCTGTATCCTTGTAATCAATTGTATTATCCTTACCACAGAATACGCAAACTTTCTTTCTTCTACGCATACCGCCTACTCTCTTACGAGGAGCGTCAGAACGTTCTGTCTTATTAAAAGCCATGCTACATGCCTCCTATCTACAAACTTAGTTAAATGGCAGCTCTTCATCTATTCCATCAGGAATATTCATGAAATCATCGCCAGCAGGTGCAGGTGCTGAAACAGCGCCACCCTGAACTGGAGCAAATCCACCATCGAAACCAGACTGTGAACCCTTGCTTTCGCAAAATTCCACATTGTTTACAATGATCTGCATACCGTAGACCATATTACCATCTTTTCCCTGATAGTTATCATTCTGGATTTCTCCATCAACAAGGATTCTATTACCCTTCTTGAAATACTTTTCAACAAACTCAGCTGTTCTTCCAAAAGCTGTACAATTGAAAAAATCTGCTGTTGGCTGTCCATCACGTCTAATACGTCTGTCAACAGCTATTGAAAATCTGGCAATTGCCATATTGGAACCGCCCTGTGAATATCTAACTTCAGGATCTCTGGTCAAACGACCCATAAGAATTACTTTATTCATTCTACTGTTCTCTCTTTCTATTATGCCTCGTCCTGTCTAACGCATAAGTATCTGAGAACGTTGTCCATAATACGCATTCTCTGCTCGATTTCTGCCGGAGCAGTAGCTTCTGCATCAAACTGAATGAAGTCGGATCGTAGCCATGTCGTTCTGTGAGCCAAGGA
>JAZUFJ010000264.1:0-11687 GCA_045640645.1 Lachnospiraceae bacterium | reverse complement strand
GATGGTAACTATTTCTTAGAGCTTCAGGACCATGGTATCAAGGAACAGCAAACCGTAAATGCAGCCCCTTTAAGAATGAGCAAAGAGCTTAATATTCCTCTTGTAGCCACCAACGATATTCATTATACATATGCAGATGATGTGGACGCCCATGATATTTTGCTCTGTATCCAAACCGGAAAGAAGCTTTCCGATGAAGACAGAATGAGATATGAAGGGGGACAATATTATGTTAAAAGCGAAGCAGAAATGCGCTCTTTATTTAGGTATGCCGAAGAGGCTATAGAGAATACCCAGAAGATCGCTGACAGATGTAACATTGAGATAGAATTTGGCTCCTATAAGCTGCCTAAATTTGATGTTCCTGATGGATATAGTGCATGGGAATATCTTAACAAACTGTGCTTTGAAGGTCTTGAGAGAAGATATCCTGACCATGGACAGGATTTAGTAGACCGCTTAAATTATGAGCTTGAAACTATTAGGGATATGGGCTTTGTTGATTACTTCCTTATTGTTTGGGATTTTATTCATTTTGCCAAATCTAACGGCATAGCAGTAGGTCCTGGCCGAGGCAGCGCTGCGGGCTCAGTTGTATCCTATACCCTTGAGATCACTAATATCGATCCCATTAAATATGATCTTCTTTTTGAGAGATTCCTTAATCCTGAACGTGTATCTATGCCGGATATTGATATTGATTTCTGCTATGAAAGACGTCAGGAGGTTATAGATTACGTTGTTAAAAAATATGGTAAGGAAAAGGTTGTGCAGATAGTCACCTTTGGTACTCTTGCCGCGAAGGGTGTTATCCGAGATGTAGGTCGAGTAATGGATCTGCCCTACTCTTTTGTTGATTCAATAGCAAAAATGATCCCTAATGAGCTTAATATTACTCTTGAAAAAGCTCTTCAGATCAATCCTGACCTAAAAGCCTTATACGATACTGATACGCAGGTGCAATCACTCATAGACAGTTCTAAAAAGCTTGAAGGTCTTCCCAGACATACCTCAATGCATGCTGCAGGCGTAGTTATATGTCAGAAGGCCGCTGATGAATTTGTTCCTTTATCAAGGGGCTCTGATGGATCGATTACCACTCAGTATATTATGACCACCCTAGAGGAGCTTGGTCTTCTCAAAATGGACTTCTTAGGGCTACGTACCTTAACTGTAATACAGGATGCAGTAGAAAACGTTAAGGCAAATACAGGAGTAAGCATAGACATAGATAATATTGATTACAATGACAAGGCAATCTTCGATTATATAAGTACAGGAAAGTGTGATGGTATATTCCAGCTTGAAAGTAGCGGGATGAAAAACTTCATGAAGGATTTAAAGCCGGGATCATTGGAAGACGTTATAGCAGGTATATCCTTGTATCGTCCAGGTCCTATGGACTTTATTCCACAATATATCAGAGGTAAGAATTCCGAAGGAGCCATTGAATATGATTGTCCCGAGCTCGAGCCAATCCTTAAGCCTACCTATGGATGTATAGTATACCAGGAACAGGTTATGCAGATAGTACGAGAGCTAGGAGGCTATACGCTTGGAAGGTCTGACCTGGTTAGACGTGCCATGTCAAAAAAGAAACAAAGCGTAATGGAGAAGGAAAGACAGAATTTCATTTATGGTAATCCTGAGGAAAATGTTCCTGGCTGTGTTTCAAAAAATATAAGCGAAACCGTAGCCAATAAAATATACGATGAGATGATGGATTTTGCAAAATATGCCTTTAACAAATCTCATGCTGCTGCTTATGCTGTGGTAGCCTACCAGACCGCCTACTTAAAGCATTATTATCCAGTAGAATTTATGGCTGCTCTTATGACCAGTGTTATAGATAACGCCACAAAGGTTTCAGAATATATTTATTCATGTAAAAACATGAAGATACCTATTCTTCCACCTGATATCAATGAAGGGTTTGCAGGTTTTTCAGTTTCAGGTAATAATATTCGCTATGGTCTGGCTTCCATAAAAGGAATTGGATGGCCTGTAATAGAAGCAATAGTTAATGAGCGTAATCTAAATGGTAAGTTTACTTCTCTTAAAGATTTTATATCCAGATTATCCGGAAAGGAAGTAAACAAAAGAACTATTGAAAGCTTTATAAAAGCAGGAGCTCTCGATAATCTGGGCGGAACAAGAAAACAGTTCATGTCTATATATGTAAGTATTATAGATAGCATTTCACAGGAAAAGAAAAATAATCTGGAAGGACAGATGACTCTATTCGATCTTATGCCTGAGACAGAGAAAAAGACCTTTGAAATAGCAATGCCTGATGTTGGAGAATACCCAAAAGATATTCTTCTTCAATACGAAAAAGAGGTTTTGGGCATATATGTAAGCGGTCATCCTTTGGAGACAGATGAAGCCATTCTAAAGAAATACGCAACTGCGTTATCCTCTGATTTTAAATATGACGAAGAGACCATGTCTGTAAAGGCTGTAGACGGAACAAAGGTTACTATTGGCGGTCTTATCGAAAGTAAAACTGTGAAGTATACAAAGAATGGCAAAACTATGGCTTTTCTTAATATAGAGGATATGTTGGGCTCTGTTGAGGTAATTGTATGGCCTAATGATTACGAGAAGAACGCCAAATGGCTCATAGAGGATTCCAAGGTTCTTATTAAAGGAAGGGTAAACGCCGAAGAGGAAAAGGATGCCAAGCTTATTTGTGAGCAGATTACTCCTTTCGAAAACCTGCCTAAAAAGCTTTGGATAAAATTTGCTACTCGTGAAGCTTATTCTGAAAGAGAACAAGAACTTATGAATATCCTTTCTGCCTCTGATGGTAACGATGCTGTAATAATTTATCTAGAGGCCACTAAAGAAATGAAACAGCTTAAACGAAATATGACTGTTATGGCCGATGAGAATCTCATATCACAGCTTTCAGAAAAATTTGGAAGTGATAATATTCGTGTAGTTTCGTAATTATTTTTGCACAATCAAGTATTAAAAATGCCTGCCATGATTATCACGGCAGGCATTTTGATATTTGAAATTTTATTCTTATAAGTATTTCTTAAGTACTTCAACCTTATCGCAAGCTTCCCATGGGAAGTTAACATCATTACGTCCGAAATGTCCATAAGCTGCTGTTGGTTTGTAAATAGGTCTTCTAAGATCAAGCATCTTAATGATTCCAGCTGGGCGAAGATCAAAGTTTTCTCTTACGATCTCAACAAGCTTCTGATCTGATAACTTTCCTGTTCCAAATGTATCTACCATTACAGATGTAGGCTGAGCTACACCGATAGCATATGATAACTGGATTTCACATTTTTCAGCAAGACCTGCTGCTACAATATTCTTTGCTACGTATCTTGCAGCGTATGCAGCTGATCTGTCAACCTTTGTACAGTCCTTTCCTGAGAAAGCTCCGCCGCCATGACGAGCATATCCACCATAAGTATCTACAATAATCTTACGTCCAGTAAGACCTGCATCTCCGTGTGGTCCACCGATTACAAAACGTCCAGTAGGATTAATATAGAATTTTGTCTTATCATCTATAAGCTCTTTTGGAAGTACTGGATCAAATACATACTTCTTAATGTCTTCATGGATCTGTTCCTGTGTAACATCCTCATCGTGCTGTGTTGATAATACAACTGCTTCAAGACGAAGTGGCTTGCCGTTTTCATCATATTCTACTGAAACCTGGCTCTTTCCATCTGGTCTTAAATATTTAAGAGTACCATCCTTACGAACATCTGTAAGCTTCTTTGCAAGCTTATGTGCAAGAGAGATAGGATAAGGCATAAGCTCTTCTGTTTCGTTTGTTGCATAACCAAACATCATACCCTGATCTCCAGCTCCTGTATCGAGATCATCTGTAAGCTCTCCCTCTTTTGCTTCAAGAGCCTTATCTACTCCCATAGCGATATCTGCTGACTGCTTATCAAGTGCAACAAATACTGCACATGAATTTCCATCAAGACCTTTCTTTCCATCATCATATCCAATTTCAAGAACTGTTTCTCTAACAATGCTTGGGATATCAATCTGAGCGTTTGTTGTGATCTCTCCTGTTACAAGTACAAAACCTGTACATGAAGCTGTTTCGCAAGCAACACGGCTCATAGGATCTTGTGCCATACAAGCGTCAAGAATAGCATCTGATACAGCATCACAAACCTTGTCAGGATGACCTTCTGTAACTGATTCTGAAGTAAATAATAATTTTTCCATTCTCTTTTTCCTTTCTAAAATAAAAAATCCGCTCACAAATAAGCGGATGACTACAACGATAATCAAATCCTCTTATTGTTCGATTACTCGCTCAGGTTGGCACCTTCCTAAAAGGGGTTGCCGTGGCTTCATTGATCCTCTGTATCTCCACCACTCTGAATAAGAGACATACAATATTGAATTTTTTTATCTTTAGACAGAATACACGAGCCCCATATAATAGTCAAGTATATTGACATTTATTTATTAAATTTTTATACTTATTGTTGATATTTGTAGTCTTTTTGGGGGGATTTTATGCAAAGAGTCAGAACCGCGAACTTAAAGCCAGGAATGATAACAGCCGAAGATGTCTATTCCTATAATAATCAGATGATTCTTCCTAAGAACACTGTTCTTACAGATAAAATGATTACCCGATTGGAGTTTTATTCCGTCCTCGCTATCCGAGTTACAAACGCTCCAGATAATGTAGCGGAAACGTCAGAAATTAACGAAGTTATTCCCGAGATATCAGAAACTTCATCATATGCTCAAAGAGTAAAAGCCAGTAAACAGTTTCAGGAATTTGAAAAAAATTATATAGAAAACGCCAATATTTTTAAAAACGCATTATTTAACGTAGCAAAGGGCAATGCCAAGCTTGACACAGACAGTCTCATTAAAATAGTTGATGATCTTATTGATGAAGAAATGACTACCTATAGCCTTTTTGATATGCTTCATAATATGCGTCAATACAATGACATGACATATATGCATTGTATGAATGTTTCATTAATCTGTAATATTTCAGCCAGATGGCTTGGATATTCCTCAGTAGATATTAAAAAGCTTACCTTATGTGGATTACTACATGATATAGGAAAGATTATGGTTCCTGAAGAAATCATGAACAAGCCTGATAAGTTAACCCCGGCTGAATACAATATAGTAAAGACTCATACTTTGCAGGGATATAGAATACTTAAAGATCTTGATATCGATAATGATATAAAAGAATGTGCGCTAATGCACCATGAAAGATGTGACGGCTCTGGCTATCCATTAGGACTAGTATCTGATAAGATTAATCCTTACGCAAAGATTGTTGCCATAGCTGACGTATATGATGCTATGACTGCTGCCAGATTATATCGTGGTCCATTATGTCCTTTCCGTGTAATCGGTATTTTTGAAACAGAAGGTCTTCAAAAATATGATAGCAAATACATTTTAACCTTCCTTGAGCATATTGGTGAAACCTATTTGAATAATCGTGTTAAGCTCAATAATGGAGTAGAAGGAGAAGTTGTTTTCATAAACAAAAACTCCATTTCCAGACCGATGATTCAGTGTGGAACGGAGTTTATTGATTTATCTAAAGAAACAGATTTATATATAGAGACTTTTGTATAGTCTCTATATTTTTTTGTGATTTTTTATCCTACTCTTAACCGGAATTTCTGAGCCTGCTTCTCATCACATACCTTTTCTATCTGTGCTCCAAGCATCTCAAGCTTTTGAGGAAAATCTTCATATCCTCTTTCAATATATACTATGTCATCAACTGTAGAAAAACCATCTGTTGCCAAAGCTGCCAATACTAAAGCCGCTCCTGCGCGTAAATCTGGTGCGCTTACAGATGCGCTCATAAGCTTGTCAACGCCTTCAATGATCGCTGTATTTCCTTCAACCTTGATTTTAGCGCCCATTCTTAACAGCTCATCGACATATCTGAAACGGTTTTCAAAAATACTTTCTGTAACTATACTTGTTCCTCTGCACATAGCAAGTGTTGCCGCTATCTGAGGCTGCATATCCGTAGGAAAGCCTGGATATGGTAAAGTCTTAACATGTGTAGATACCAATGGTCTTGCAGCAACTATACGTACCGCATCATCAGACTCCTCTACCTCACATCCCATTTCAAGCAACTTTGCAGATATAGATTCCAAATGCTTAGGTATAACATTTTTGATTAAAATATCGCCCTTGGTAATAGCTGCAGCGAACATAAAGGTACCAGCCTCTATCTGATCTGGGATAATAGAATAAGTAGTCCCATGAAGCTTTTCCACTCCTCTGATCCTGATAACATCTGTACCTGCTCCCTTAATATTTGCGCCCATAGAGTTTAAGAAGTTTGCAACATCTACAACATGCGGCTCCTTCGCAGCGTTTTCAATAATAGTCTGTCCTTCAGCCATTGCTGCGGCCATCATTATATTAATAGTAGCTCCTACAGTCACTACATCAAGATATATATGACTGCCCACTAATCTTGAAGCTTCCGCTTTGATATTACCATGCTCTATTCTTACAGAACAACCAAGAGCTCTAAAACCTTTCAAGTGCTGATCTATAGGACGGCTTCCTATATCACATCCACCAGGAAGCGTAACCTCAGCACGCTTATACTTTCCAAGAAGAGCACCAAGCATGTAATAAGATGCTCTTATCCTCTTGATATATCCTTCGTCTATTCTAAGGGTATGAATCATCGATCCATTAACCTTTACAGTATGGCGATCTATTCTATCTATGATGACACCGATGCTTTCCATCGCTTGTAATAAAACGTTGGTATCTCTAACATCGGGCATATTTTCGATTATGACAGCTTCGTCGGTCATAACAGAAGCGGCGATTATTCCAAGTGCAGCATTTTTTGCTCCACCTATTTCCACCTCTCCGACGAGGGGATTGCCTCCCTTAATAATATACTGTTCCACGAATACATACCTCATCTAATTTTAAATCATTTTAACACTTAGGCATTTCATTGTAAATCTATTCATATTTTTTCGGTAAAATATCCAATTTCAAATATGCTTTTTTATCTCTCTTACGCACTTTTACCACTTGATTTTTTCATCATTAATTTTACATTGTGACATTAGTACTTTTATTCAATTATTACAAAATTTTCTTTTACAAATATTTCATTGGGTTAACCTGCGATCCATTTATTAATATCTCAAAATGCAAATGTGGTCCGGTACTAACACCTGTATTACCGCTAAGAGCTATCTTTTCTCCCTGTCTTACTGATTGTCCCGCTTTTACCAAAACCTTACTTAAATGTCCGTATCTCGTAACTTTTCCATCTGGATGTTGTATAAATACACAATATCCGTATCCACTTCCCCATCCGGCTTTAAGAACCTTACCACCAGAAGAAGCACACACTGCTGTTCCTGTTGGCACAGCCCAGTCAATACCCTTATGATAGGTTGACGCCCCCTTCTTTGGAGCTTTTCTAGGACCAAAGCCTGAGGTTAAACGTCCTCCTGATATAGGTTTCATATAAGTAGGTGGGATTTTGGTTCCTCTTTCTACTATCTTTGGCACTGCCTTCGCTACTATATCCTCATAGACTATAGTCCTGCCATTTTCCTCGTTATTTCTATAGGTTATATCAGCTACTACCTTTCTAAATCCTGCCACAGGCTGCTGTAATACCTTCTGTTCATTCGTATACCAATCATCATTATCTATATACTGAATTTCTTCTTCATAATTTTCTTCGTAATAAACCTGCTCTGTCCTGACAACTGAAAGCTCTGGCTCTGGAACAGTAACCTTCAGCTCATCACCTATTCTAAGCATTGTATTTTCATCCTGAATAGTTTCATGGTTCATAGCGATAATTTTTTCGACAGTCGTATTAGTTTTTTCGGCTATAACAGATAAGCTGTCTCCTGCCTCTACCTCATATACACTGCTCTTTTCCTGCTCTTTTGTAACCATTTCTATAGCTTCATCAAGAGAAGAAATTTGGCTTTCATCTACATAAGCCTGTACTACCTCTACGTTTTCACCAAAATCAAGATTCAATATTCCTATATGAAAGGATTCCACATCCTGCTTAAGGGCATCTGCATAAATCTGATTAATCTTTTTCTGGGCACCAGCCTCTGGCATAAGTGGCTTTTCTTCATTTTCACTATTTATTATATCTTCTGTTTTCTGGACCTTTGTTGTCAAAACATTTAGCTCTCTTGTAGGATCCAGTACCAGGTCTACAGTAAACAGATTGCCATCATCATACCCCTCTTTAGCCTTTCTTAGCAGGGCTATAACCTCTTCGGCGGTCCTTAAATTAACGGTAAACTCATTGATTTTTATTTCATACACCGGTTGCTTTGTATTTTTCATACTTTCCACAAAAACAGTATACATATTGTCTACTATTTCTTCCGGAGTATTACGATGACCGAATATTTCCCTTGATCCGGTAAGAATCACATTACTTTCAAACAAAACAAGACCGCTATGTTCTTTTGCAACACGCCGTCTCGCTTCATTAACCATATTTTCTACATCATTAGCATTTCCAACGATTCCTACCTGCTTACCATTTAGCAAAATAGTAATCATATTATTTCCATCTGTTGGGAATTTCTGCAACGCTGGAACAACAAGAAATATCAGCAATGCTGTTACAAGCATTGCTGCTATATTATGATACTTTATTGACTTTGTATACTTAGTTAATCTACGCATTTCCCTTTTTACGACCCAGCTTTGGTGCCTTTTTCACACTATATCCAAAAGTACCCAAAAGTTCTCCCAAGCTATAATACTCCCCATGAGAATAAACTATAGGATTTGCGTCTCCCAGATTAAATTTAGCACCCTTCATATATTTGTCATCTACATGTACAGCTAAAACCTCAGCCATGAACATATGATGACTACTTCCCTCTGAAAATTCCTCAACTTTTACAACCTTACACTCTATATTTACTGGGCTATCAGAAAGCATAAGACATGAAACCTTACTTGCTCTTTCTGTTTTTAAATTAAGCTTTTCAATTTTATTTTCATTTCTGCCACTTCTTACCCCACAGTAATCCGTAGCATATGCTAATTCTTCTGTTGTAAGATTGATCACAAATTCTCCGGTTTCTCTAATCATCCCATAGGAATATCTCTCTGGTCTGATAGATATTGAAACCATCGGCGGATTTGTACATATTGTTCCTGCCCAGGCTACAGTAAATACATTATCCTCATCTCCTCTGTGAGAGGTTACCAATACTGCTGGCAAAGGATATAGCATATTTCCTGGCTTCCATTCAACTTTTCCCATTAGAATAAATTCAAAATCTGTGCAACCAGTAAAACAAGGTTCATAAGTGATATAACCATAGTAACAATAGAGAATATTTTAATTAAAGCAGTATTCTTTTTTACTTCTCCATTGATAGTTGTTCCCTGTTCAGTGAGCGCTGCCTGTACATTTCTATAGCATCTGACATTTTCTTTATGAACATGATCCTCAAGATTTTTATATACCTCGTCTACAATAGACTTTATCTCTGCTACTGTATCAGCGTCAGCCTTAGGAGCTTCCTCATATGCTCCTTCTATTGCTTCTCTTTCAGCTCTTTCTCTAGCCTCTCTCGCTTCTCTCTCAAGCTGATCTCTGGTAGCTCTTGCTTCTCTTTCAGCTTTCTCTCTTTCTTCTCTTGCTTCTCTTTCAAGCTGGTCTCTTCTGGCTCTTGCCTCTCTCTCAGCCTGATCCTTAGCTTCTCTTTGTTCAAAGGCCTGAGTTTCTCTTATAGCCTGTTCTTCAAATGCAGCATGCATCTCCTGACGCATAGTATTAATAAGAGCTCCATTACCCTTTATAGCATTTATAAGCTCTTCTTTTGCTGCGCTATCAAGTCCAGAATTACTTCTTAATACCGGAGTTTCTATAACATTATTAGCAGGTTTTTTTGTTTTCTCTTCAACTACACGGATCAAATCATCCATTGCTCTTAAAAGCTCCTTTTCCTGAGCCTGGCGATCGTCTTTTTCATCGTCAAAATAATCTGCGATTATCTCAAGCTGTTTTGCATTGCTCTGATCTATAGCTCCAATAATCTCTTCTATTTTTATTCCTTCCGGCTGTGAATAAGGCGCTCCTGTACGTCTCATCCCTCTATCATATCTATCTGAACTTCCATATTCTGCATTTCTTTCAGCTCTTCCAGCCATTCTTTCTCTGAAACCGTCCATATTTATCCCCTCCGTACATAAACTAGTTACACTTATTTCATGATGTCATACTTTTCCTAATTTTAGCATTTATCAATCACAATTACAAGCTACTTACTTTTTGTGCATTATGCACACGATTTTTATCACTTTATAAAGTTTTTTGTAAACATTAACTATGTGTTCATTGTTTGTTCATAATTTATTCACAATCATTTGCTAATATCTATTCATAGAAAACATTTGATATTGGATACAACATCAGATTATTTTTTCATAATATTGCCCAGGTATTCTCATCTACCTGGGCGCTCCTCATTTTATGGGGATTTTTATACAAAATAAAAGCTCGCTTTGCGAGCTTTTATTTTAATTACCTTCCATCTCTTCCTGAGCTTCCTGAATTTCTTCATTTAATGATAACATCATATCGTCCAAAACAGAAACCATCTGAGCACATTCAAACAACTGCTGTTTTATATGAAGTGGTGCATTTTTTTCGAACTTATAATTCATCTTGTGCTCAAGACTTGCCCAGAAATCCATGGCAACTGTCCTAATCTGGATCTCAACCTTTGTATCAACTACACTGTCTGAAAGATATATCGGTATGGAAACTATCATATGATAGCTCTTATATCCGCTCTCCTTTGGATTACTAATATAATCCTTAACAGATAAAACCTTAACATCGTTCTGATTTCTAAGCATTTCAGCAATTCTATAAATATCAGATGTAAATGAACATATTACACGTATTCCAGCTATATCATTAACATACTGAACCATATTCTCTATTGTAGATTCCAGTCCACGTTTTTTTAGCTTTCTTACTATACTTTCAGGTGTCTTGATTCTGGATTTAATATGTTCTATCGGATTATATTGATGAATATGTTGAAATTCATCATTCAATATCTCCAGCTTTGTGCCTATTTCCTTGAGCGCAGAGTTATATAAAAGCATTGTACTCTGCCAGCTGTCAACTTCTTCTCTTCTTTTAAATTCCAAATATGTATCCCCTTTTCTATGTTCTTCGTTTCGCTTAATAATTCTATTTATTATCAAACGTTGACACTTCTCCCTTATGGCTATATTATATCATATGATGCATATTTATGCACTTTTTTCACAAAAAATTAATAATTTTTAATTATTTTTTGACAAATTTGACATGATATAAGTGTCCAAAGTCATATTTCCATGTTATGCTTGCATATAAATGGATATATGACCTTGGACACAAAACAACATAAGCATAAAAGTGGGGTTTCAAACCCCACGATATGCGCATGTTGTTTAGGATTGTGAGAGTGCGTAGCACGTAACAATCCGGTATATCATTACAAACGACCATTATATTTCGAGTGGTTTGTAGGATTGTGAAAGTGCGTAGCACGTAACAATCCGGTATATCATTACAAACGACCATTATATTTCGAGTGGTTTGCAGGATTGTGAAAGTGCGTAGCACGTAACAATCCGGTATATCATCACACAAAACC
>JAZUFJ010000263.1:0-8781 GCA_045640645.1 Lachnospiraceae bacterium | reverse complement strand
GAAATAATTATTACATGTTAAAAACACGGCGGCCATTCGACCACCGTGTTAGATCCTAAATAAATGCTTTACATCAATTCTCTGACGGCATTATATAGCTTCTCATATTTCTTATAGACTTCCATATATTTTTCATGATATTCAGCCCTTGGATTGTATATCCTTGTTTGCTCTACCATGTGATCAGCTGCATCATTCAAGTCTTTAAATATTCCCAATACTATTCCTGTAAGCATGGCTGAGCCTACTGTTCCAGCGTCTACTGTCTTTAGGGCAACTATTGGTATTCCCAAAACATCTGCCTTCATCTGCATCCATACAGCAGATTTTGCTCCCCCACCTGTAGCATGCAGTTTCTTTGGTTTCGCACCACCTTCAAGAACGTTACTATAGTTTAAAAACATTTCGTAACATACTCCTTCCATACAGGCACGATAAATATCTGCCGGGGTCGTAGCCGTTGTCATGCCTACGACAACACCTTTACTTCCCGTATCCATATATGGTGTTGCAGCTCCAGCAAAATGTGGCAATACCAGCATGCCTGATGGTCCTTCAGCATCCAATCCATCCAACTTCCTCTCCTCTGCATACTGTTCTTCCAGATATGTGTTAACGCTAATACCTTTGCTGTCCGCCAGCTCTTTCTCCTTTTTAGCTATATTATCGGTACACCACTGAATAAGAGCTCCCCCTGTATATGAAAACGCATAGGTCACGTATTTTCCAGGCACAACGTATGGTACAATCACGTATTTTCCAGGCATCATTTTGCTAACTTCAGGAATAGATTCATAAATTGGTGTAAGGCACTGTACCGTTCCAGCGCCGTCAACACCAGTCTCACCATCAAACGCACCTGCACCTACCGCTGCCGAAACCTGGTCCTGACTAATTACTACTATTCTGGTCGATACATCTAGTCCGGTTTTTTTAGCTATAGTAGCTGTTATTTGACCTGCATCAGTTCCCGTTGGTACTGGTTTTGACAAAAGTGATTTATCAACACCTGCTATATCAAGAATTTCATTGCTCCAATCAAGCGTATGAATATCAAATGCCATACTTCTTGTCGCAAGCGAGTAATCTATCAATGCATTGCCGGTAAGTGTAAAAACTACATAATCCACCATTTGTAAAATATGTCTTGTCTTTGAATATATTTCAGGCTTGTTATTCTTAATCCAAAGTATCTTTGGGAGGCCATACATCTCATGAGGTGTAACACCAGTTATCTCAGCTATATGCTCTGCCCCCAGTTTATCCTTAAGCCATTTACATTCCTCGCCACCTCGTGGATCTGTATAAAGCATCGCCGGCGCCAAAGGTTCTCCATTTTCGTCTACGCACACAAAGGTTTCACCAAAGCTTGTCACTCCGATTCCAGCTATATCAGGATACTCATTTGCCATCTTTGTTATAACTGCATATACACTATCCATAAGAGCCGTAACGTCTATTTCATGACCTCCAACTCTTCTCTTCACAGGATAATCTTTATATGCCTTGCCTAATTCCTGACCATTTTCATCAAAAACTGTACACTTACAGCCAGTTGTTCCAATATCAAGTCCCGCTATCTTCATAATAAGCCCCCATCAGTCTTTATTAATCCAATTATAACTTCTTTAGCATTTCATACCCTTTATTATACCTTTTATGCATATAAACTATCAATAAAATATAATTACAATATTATGCTTATTTTTTAAATTCAATAAGTTCAAAGCTATTATAGTCTTCCATAATTCCTGCAAAATCACTATGACAGGTACCATCATTACCATAGTCAAAGCTGGCACTTCTTCTTTCAAACCCCGGAGTATTATCAATATCGACGATTATACAATTTTTTCCACAAGGACATTTATATGTATTTCTACATGATACATATGTATGGTCCCATATTTTCTGATTTACTAACTCTGCTTTTATTCTCATTTTTAATCCTTCTTTCATTTTTATATAGACATCAATTAATAAGCTTTAATCTGTGATATCTTTTATGGATTATTCCTATGTTTATTATCACATTACCTTCCGATTATTGCTCCATGTCTATAAATAAAATATATTCAGAAGGACCATATTTTTCAATGAACTCATAGTTAAAAAGAAAGACGAAATATATACATAATCAATCATCTGTATATACCTCGTCCCTTTAGCTTATATCACTCCTGCAACCTTTTTAGCAAGCGCCATTATAGTCAGAATTGGGGGATTACCCATAGATTTTGGGAATAGTGTTGCATCCGCTATATAAAGATTTTCCGGAAGTATAGGGTTATGCAGGGTATCCTTTTCGGCCTCTGTTAATGGAAGCATTCCCCCTGGATGGCCTGCGTTCAATGTTCCAAGGAATTGCTTTTCTTCAGGTACTCCTAAACGTTTCAGAATATCCCTACACTGTGCTATAGCTCTATCCATATTTATGTTGTCAACAGAGCTCATTGTCTTTTCTACATGCTTACCATCTATGCTTCCTCTCTCTTCATCTGCCAGCTTAATCATAATGCTGACAATGTTTTGCATTGGAAAGCGCCAGCGTTTATCAAAGAAAAAGCTAAGATAGTCCATATATGGCGATAGAATATATCCCTTCTGCTGACTGATAAACGGCATAAGAATCTGTTTATCCTGTCCAATACCAGGCATAGGTCCCGCAACACATAAAACAGGATCTACAAATAGAGATTTTTTACATTCTATTCCTGATCGCTCCAATATATCTGGTGTCCCAAGTCCACCTGCTGCCAGCACTATCACATCCGCCTGATAGCTTACCGGCCTTAATCCTCTTCGGCCCTTAACGGCTACCACTCTTCCGTCTTGAATCACTAAACTTGTCACCTTACAGCCAGTAATAAGCTTTGCACCCTTTTCTATAGCCTGATCTACAACGGTTCTTGTATCCCATTTTGCGCCGGCTGGACATCCTATTGCACAATGTCCACAGCCTACACACTTCTCAGCACAAATTAATTTAGGGGTAACAACCGGGTTAAGATCCATCTCTTCAAAAACTGAAAACATCTTTCTCGTTGTGTCTGTCCACTGTTCCTGATGTTTTGTAGTTATAGGAAGCTCATCATACAATTCTTCAAATTCTTTATCCAGGTTTATACCTATCTTCTTCAGATCTCCATCGTATCTGACAGCGTTTCCTGTAGCTAAATTAGTAGTACCTCCTTTTCCAAAACCACGAACCAGTACCATATCCTTAGTCTTATCTATTATCATATTTGGTAATAGCAAACGTATCAGACGCTCATCAAAAAAAAGCCCACTTTTTCTAAACTTTGCCAACAAATTAATGGAATAAGAAAAAGGCCTAAATTCCCTGCCTATTTCCAACATAGTCACCTGATATTTTCCTTGTAATTCTTTTGCTATGGTGGCACCCCCGGCACCTGTTCCAATAACAATAGCTGTTTTCAGTTTTTTCACCAGTTTCTCCCTCCAGAAGCCATTTCAAATTTAGCCATACAATGGTCACAGCCTTCCGTGATACGTTCAGTGAACATCAGAATACCTTCGCCACATACGCCTGCTATTATCCCCATATCCATGGCTGAAATTTGGCTACACTGTTTAGCAGTATAGACATTGCTAAAATAACATTTGGATATTAAAAGCTCTCCAGGAATATTTCCCGACATAGTAATTCCTATATTTCGATATAGAAGAAACACTAGCCTATTAAGATCTTCACTCTTAGTAAAGCCTACAATTTTTCGTATTTTCCTGCCAAGCTTAAAAGCCACTCGATATAAGCGTTTCTGATCCGCCGGATAACCCTTCATGCAATCCTTTGTAAATCTAGAATAAACATTTAGGCAATCCTTAGAAAATAATATACATTGTCCTTTCTTTTCAAAGGCTCTTGCTGTCGCCAGTAAGAGTATTTGAATCTGAAATCTGGCAAATAATTTGGATGGATGTCTTTCTAAATAGCATAATACTCTTTTGAAAAACTTTTCTCTCACGCGTACATCTCCTGTATCTCTTTATGATAATGTGCCTCCACATTGCCACGCTTTACCTTTAAGTTTGGTGTCAGCTCACCTTTTTGTATACTTAATGGTTCTTTAATAACTGTATATTTTCTTATTTGCTCTGGATGTGATAGCTCCTCATTAATTCTGTCGATTTGCTGATTAAGATCCTCTATATCGCCATCCAGCCATAAAAGTGCTGTACAATAAGGCTTGTTTTCACCTATTAATACAGCCTCTGAGACTGCTGGTATATTTTTAAGCTTTTCCTCAATTTTAGGGATGCTTATATTTTTACCATAAGCCGTAATAATCATCTCTTTTTTTCGACCAAACAAAGTAATATGTCCCTTCTCGTCAATACTACCCAGGTCTCCAGTTCTTAATACACCATTTTTGATGGTATCCGTCTCAAGTCCATAATATCCAAGGCATACCTGTGGTCCGGTTACAATAAGCTCCCCATCTGCCTCTACTGATACTTCAGTTTCCGGAAGTGGTGTTCCAATAGAAGGGATTACATTATCACCTATTCGGTTAATAGTAATAAGTGGTGCCTCAGTCTGACCATACGCATTATATATTTCTATACCCAGAGCGCGGAAATTACGTAATAACGCTTCACTAATAGGAGCAGAGCCCACTATTAACTGATCACAAGCATCAAGACCTGCCTTCTTAAGTATTACTTTTTTAAGAACAGCTGCAGTGATTTTTCTTAAAGCACCATCTTTCATAACAAGATATTTTTGTCCTATCTTATTTGCAGCAAGCTGATCCCAAAGCTTTTCATAAAATCTCGGAACGGAAAAGAAAACTGTAGGACGTACTTTAGGTAAGGATTCCACCAATGCTCCAAAATCATTTAAGAAATAATAGTTTACCTTCGTCAACATATAATATGGTGCATAGGAGGCTAAAATTCCCTCTACAACATGGCTCTCAGGAAGAAATGAAAGGTATCTCATTTCCTGATTACGTCCCTTCCAGGAAAGCAGATTAGTCAAAACTTCTCCCATCCAGGAAAGCTGATGATAATTAAACATAACACCTTTTGGTTCACCGGTAGTACCTGATGTATAACGAATAGTCGCCAAATCTTCTGGATCCGGTCCTAGTATCTGTGCTGCTTCACTTGCCTTAATCAGAAACTGATCCCATTTCATGGCCTTCGAGCATGAAATTTCCTGAGCTACAGAGAACGCAACCAGCTGAGCCTGTGATTGCAGCTCATCTATAGTACCCATAATTCTCTTATCTCCTACAAAAAACCATTTTGCTCCACTACGATCCAATAAGAGATTCACCTCTTCAATAGGTGTTGTATAGTATATTGGTACAGTAACGGCACCTATCAGCCCAAGAGCCTGATCCAACATCATATAATCTATGCAGTTTATTCCGGTAAGAGCTATTTTATCTCCTTTTCTGATTCCCCATGCCCATAAGGCGTTTTTTATTTTTTCTATCTCAATATTAGCCTTATTTCCCGACATACTTTTTAACCCATCTGCGCTAACATCATAATAGGTTACCGGATAACGTCTACTATCCCTTCGTACCTTAGCCTGCTCAAAAACTGTTCGCTCTGTCTGGTGCATAAAGTTCTTTCTACATGCAAATTCCAGTAACGAATCAATATAGTCTTTCCAGTCTATATCATAAGATCCCATCAAAGCGTCTGTATTGCTACGGTCAAATTCATGCTCTGAATAGAAATACGGCATTAATATCATTAGATTAGAAATACTATTTTTCTTACGTTCACCAGTTTTCTTACCATATGACAGACCTATCTGTTTTAGCCCGGGAATAGAAAAATATAATGGTTTTTTAAGCTCCGTATCGAGATTTATTTTAGCCCACTCACGTACATATTCAACAAGCTCTCCTGCCTTTGGTTGCATCTCTTTAGGACAGGTCAAATGGTATATTTTACCCTCAGCCTCCTCTGAAAAGCCAACTTTTACTACTGCTTCAGCCACATAATCCACTGGTATAACATTTAATCCCAAGCTTTTTTTAACAGGAAACATTCGCATATTTCCTATAAGCATCTGTTTTAAAACATAATATATCGTATTAAAGTTCTTTATCCATCCATTTTTAGAATTTCCTACGATCATTCCCGGACGGCAAATACTCCATGGCAAATTTGAATCACGCACTAATTGCTCTGCTTCAGCCTTACTGCGTTCATATTGATTCGAATAATCTCCTCCGTCATAAATAGATTCTGATATCCCGCCTTTACGCTGTCCTGCCACATATGCCGTCGAAATATGTACTATTCTCTTTAGATTAGGGAGTTTTCCAGCAAAGCTCAGGATATTTTCAGTACCCTTCCTGTTAATAGAATCAAAAATTTCTTTACTTTTTTGTAGCCCTACCTCTGCTCCAGCATGAAAAATAATCTCTACCTCTTCCTGAAGCAGCTCCATCATATCTTTTTCTAAATTAAGACCTTCAACTGTGAAATCACCTGTTACAGGAATTATCTGCTGCCCAATCTTATTATATAGCTCCTCATCATGATACCAGGCAGCCTTTAAGCGATGTACTGCAGCCTCTTGATTCTCTGCCCTAACCAAAACATATAACGTTTTATCTGTTGTATGTATAAGCTTCTCTGCTATTTCTGTCCCCAGAAATCCGGTACCTCCTGTTATAAAAACAGCCTCTTTCATGATATCCTCCTAATATTCCCTGCATAATATCCATTTCGCGCTTATCTAATCGATTGCAATTAAATTGTACTCAACTTAATATGTATTGTCAAGGGGCAACGTCATATATACGTTCCCCCTACACACTATTATACTATTCTATTTTCTTTCTACGTTTCCTTCGTTCGCGATTAATATGTCTCTCAAAATCTCCGTTATGAAGCAGCTCTGCTAAGACATACTGATCAAACACCGGTACAGTACAAGAATAAAAGCCTAAACGATTAGTATAGGTATCTACCATACCTTTAGGCAAAATCATATATCCGATTCTCATAGATGGGGATATTGTTCTGGAAAAGGTGTTAATATATATTACATTTTCCCCTCCTGATATAGCAAATAACGAATCTTCTGGTTTCCTGGAAACTGTCAGCTCAGAATCATAATTATCTTCAACAATATAGCCATTTCTGTCCATGGCCCACTTCAGATACTCATGCTTTTTCGAGCTGTTTATAGTTATTCCACTTGGAAAACTATTAAAAGGTGTAGTATGTAATACCATCGCCTTTGTCGCTTTCAGTTCCTTCGAACTGATACCATCTGAGCGTAATGTTAGAGAATCGTATGGAACTTTAAACGCATCATAAACTTTCCGTATTTTTTCATACGAAGGATTTTCTATCGCAAAAATAGTTCCTGTATCAAAAAACTGTGCTATCAGTCCATATAAGTATTCTGCTCCAGATCCGATTATCACCTGATAAGGTTCCACATATATTGCCCTGCTTCTTGCAAGATATGCGCATATTTCTTCTCTAAGATATATACACCCCTGATTAGGCGATTTCACCATAAGGCGATCTTCATAATCCAATATAACCTTACGCATAGTTTTAGCTATTACATTATATGAGAAATCACCCTTAACATGAAATTCATTATCATAAGAAGGCGTTTTTATTTCTGATTCTGTTACCGTTCCCAGGAATTCATCCTTTCGAAAAATAACATAATATCCACTTCTCTGCTTTGCCTCCACATATCCCTCTTCACATAAAAGCTCTAATGCATGCTTTATTGTAATCAGGCTCACCCCTGTTTCTGTGGCCAATAGCCTTTTTGATGGGATTTTACTTCCATATGCATAGGTTCCCTTTATTATGTCCTCTCTAAGCAATTTATATATTTGAATATATGCTGGAGAACCATTATCCCGACTTACTGTATAGTTCATCTTTTAACCCCATGTATTTCTAAAAAAAAATTAAAATATACTAAATGTTCTCTTAAATCTATTGACTAGCTCACCTGCCAAATATACTCTATAGTATACAAACAAACTGGGTTTAAATAATTGTACTTTAAAGGAGGAGTTGAACATGAAGAAAATTTTATTGTCATTATTGTCTGTATTATTTGTTTTATCATTACTAGGATGCGGCAGCAAAAAAGAAACTGTAACTTTGTCTCAGGAAACAAAGGATGCTGTAGAAAATCTTAATTCTATTCAGGCAAGCTATTCTACAGGAGTCGCACCATTAATTGAAATACCGGTTGTATGGGCAGAAGATCTATATAATAATTATGATAACGTTATCAGCTCCGGTATCGAGGGCGCTCCTATTCAGCTTAGAGAATATGCAGAAACAAATGTAGTATATTTCGACTATTCTGATGATTTTTCAGTTGTATGGAACAAAAATGAAGGCAACGTCATGATAGAGGCCACTGATACAGCCGAACGCGATGCCTTCATGGAGAAAATGCATAAATAAAGATTTCTTTATCAAATAGAATTATTTTTTCCATCTTCCAGAAGCATAATAGGTTCCACCTATTACAAATGGCATAAATCCTGCTATGGCATCTCCTAACCAGAACCCTTGTGGTCCCATTCCGATTTGCCATCCCAGGATATATGCCAGAAGTATTCTGGCTATCATGCCATCTATAATGGCCACAAGCAAATTCAATTTCGAATTACCAGATCCATTTATGATCGCAAAAGCAAAGCTTCGTGTAACGGCTCCAAAGGAGTTAACAATACTCGGTAAAATAATTATCGTTGCACTGGCTAATATTTCCACATCACTTGTAAACAATCCCACCAT
>JAZUFJ010000262.1:0-3135 GCA_045640645.1 Lachnospiraceae bacterium | reverse complement strand
CTCCTTGGCTCACAGAACGACATGGCTACGATCCGACTTAGATTTAATATTAATAGCTGCCAGACCATCAATGGGAAAGACTGCCTTTGTATTAAATCTTGCAGAGCATATTTGCTTTAGATTAAATGAATGTGCTTGTATTTTCAGTCTGGAAATGTCAAAGGAACAGCTGGTTAACCGTCTTATTTCATTGGAATCAAGAGTAGATTCACAAAAAATCAGAACAGGAAATATGGATTCTGACGAAGACTGGGATAGTATTGCAGAGGCAGGCGGAATAATTGGATCTTCAAAGCTAATAATAGATGATACACCAAGTATTTCTATTTCGGAGCTTAGATCAAAATGCAGAAAGTATAAGATAGAGCATGATCTTAAGATAATAATCATAGACTATTTACAGCTTATGTCAGGAAATGGAAAGGGAGATTCCAGACAGCAGGAAATCTCTGATATATCAAGATCCTTAAAGGCTTTAGCGAGAGAGCTTAACGTACCGGTAATAGCTTTGTCTCAGCTATCCAGAGCTGTAGAAAAGAGAGATGACCACAGGCCTATGCTTTCTGACTTGAGAGAGTCAGGAGCCATCGAACAGGACGCTGACGTTGTAATGTTCTTATATAGAGAGGACTATTATAATAAAGAAACTGAAAGAAAGCATATTACAGAGGTAATAATAGCTAAACAGAGAAATGGTCCTATTGGAACTGTGGAGCTGGTATGGATGCCAGATTATACAAAGTTTGTTAATAAACTTAAGGATTAATAAAAAAACAAGCTATTCTGAAGCTTTTGCTTCAAGGATAGCTTGTTTTTTTTAATAATATTCACTGAATAAGTCCCATACATCAGATGTAGCATATCCAAGCTGCCAGGAGGCAAGACCTGCAAGATTATGTGCTTTCATTACCTCAAGCTTTGCTCTAAGAGATGTTGTATCCTCAAGCCAGACTTTATAGGTAGAGCCTTCTTTAACCCATTCCGCATAGTTCTGTCCAGCACCATCATCCCATGTGATAGTTGCACCATTGTTTTTAGCAGCATTTATTGCATCAGCCATACCGACAGTTTGAACTTCATTTTTGCCAGATGCGATCCAGATTCTTGTATATAAAGGAACAGCATTGATTACTCTCTCTGCAGGAACCTCTTCAAGAGTCTTTTCTATACCCTCAGTTACAAAAGGAAGAGAGGCAACAGAACCGATTTCTTCAGAGCCTACATAATGCTCATCGTAACCCATTATAATAAGGTAGTCTAAGAACAGTCCCTGCTGGTCTCGGTTATATACTCCGGTATTTGCCTTTGGTACGTAATTATCTGAAGATAATACCAGGCCTTCCTTACGACATCTTAAAAACAGCTCTCTTATAAACTGGATAAATGGCTCTCCAGCATCAGCAGATAGTGATTCGAAGTCTACATTTATTCCATCAAGGTTATATTCTTTTGCATAATTTATTAACTGATCTATAACATAAGCTCGTTTTGAGGAATGGGATAATATTTCATAGGTACTTACATCATAAGATATATTATCAACAAGTCCCCATACCTTTATTCCTTTTGAATGCATTTTTTCAACATAAGAGGAGCTGGCTATAGAAGCAATATTTCCATCGTTGTCTGATAAAGAGAACCATGTTGGAGAGATAACATTTATCCCATGTGCTGAGCCAAATCGTTCGTCGATGTAATCATTTCCACCCTGTCCGCCTATCATGTCCCAAACGAGATTAATAGGCTGACCATCTGAGAAATAGTTAAATGCCGGCTCTGCCAAAGCTAGAACAGGTTTAGTTTCTTCTATATCTGAATAGCTTTTAAGGAATTTGTTTTCTATATATCCAGGTATTAAATCCTGTGTTTGTACCAGGCTCCATTCTTCGTCCTCATCGATAACAATCACAGTATCATGATTCTCAAGATTCACTAAGATATTGCTCTTTTTATCTGGCTCAACACGTATAGCCTGATCCTTTGAAAGCTTTGCCTGAGTGATCGTACCCCATTCGGTCTTTATTTCAGCTCGATAAGGTTCATCATCTCCACCATAAAGGGTATAGGAGAAAGGATTAAACAAAGCTATGTAATCAAGGGCAATATATAAGGTATCTCCTTCTAAGAAGGTGGTCTGGTACTGTGTTGTATTCTGACCTGCATCCATTTCATAGGATGTACTTCCTATAACTGTTGAGATGGTTTTTTCTGATGTAGTATATAGTAAGGCATTATCGTTAACATCATAATAAAATCTTTCAGTAATATTGCTTTTTACTGTTGGAAAATCAATATAACAGAATCCGTTTACTACTCGAATAGTATTTTCTGTTATCTGACCATTTTCTATTATTACAGCGTATTCGTCAGATGAGGCCCCAAAATAGTCATATAAATCTTCTTCTTTAGAAGAATAGGCAAAGCCTTCAAATAAGCCTGTAAATATGGCAACAACTAAAACAATAACAATAAGTATAATAGCTATAATGGCAGGTAAAATAGCTTGTAAAATACGTTTACGACGTTTTCTTCTTTTCTTTTTTGAAGATGGTTTTCTTCTTGGATAATCATCAAAATCTCTTCCGGAATAATTTCCATTTGAATAGCTCATATTCCCTCCTGATATTTAACACAATTACAAGACATTATAGCAAATAAAGACATGGAAGTCATCTTAAAAAAGTATAAAAAATTGCTGGTATTGTGAAACCTGAACATTATAAAAAGAGGTGATATTCTCTCTTTGAGGCAATTGGAGACCCTGTGAATCAGAGGAATATCACCTTATTATATTTCACTATTAAACAGCCCTGGCGAATGATCCATAACCAAAAGAAGAATACTATATTATTATGGCTATGACACAACATGGACCATTAGCTTAGGTGAGCGCATAGAAGAATATAAAGTTTAAAGGTGAAATATGAAATATATAGAGGCTTCTGTCCCGGATTTGAATTGTTAAAACCATTAATCGCTAAAGTAGATAATCAAATATCAATAATTGGAAAATTATCGGTAAGCGAGAAACCGCTTAAAGAAATTCAAAATTAGTGGAATCACTAATTTTGAAATAAGATATTTGCAATAGATAGCATGATTATACTAAAACTTTAATACGTATGATAATAAATG
>JAZUFJ010000261.1:0-4727 GCA_045640645.1 Lachnospiraceae bacterium | reverse complement strand
ACATACAAGCTCATAATTAAATCTACCGGATATTTCACCCAGCTCTTCTGCAGTAATCTCCATATCTCCATTTTTTCCCATTAGTGTAACCAGCGTATTCTTCTCCGCTCCATCTATATCTGTTACATCTACCATGAATTGATCCATACATACTCTTCCAAGTATTCTGGCTTTCTGGCCATTGATAAGAACATATCCTTTATTAGACAGTAATCTTGGGTATCCATCAGCATAGCCAACCGGAATAGTAGCTATCTTCATATCCTTATCACATACAAAGGTTCCACCATAGCTTACCTCTGTTCCCTTTTTCACATCCTTGACATATGCTATACTGCTTTCAATTCTCATGGCCGGTTTAAAATCATATTTTTCCCAGTCCACCTCATTAGAAGGTTTTAATCCATATAAAATAATACCAGCCCTTACAGCATCAAGATAACAATCCTTTAACTCCATTATTCCTGCAGAATTACAACAATGTCTGACTTTAAACTCTATTCCCTCAGCATTACACATCTTTATGAAACTAATGAATCTGTCATATTGTTTCATCGCGGTTGTCTTATCCATTTCATCTGCCTTGGAGAAATGCATCATAATTCCCTCAACCTCTATACCCTCATAGGAAATTATTTTCTTTACAATTTCAAGTCCTTTATCATCAGGGCTAAGTCCTATTCTCGACATTCCCGTGTCCACTTTAATATGAACCTTAATTGGCTTTCCATTGTTTAGCCTTTTGTATTCTTCGCTAAAGGTCTTTGCCATTTCCTCTGTATATATTACAGTAGAGATGTTCTCCTCCATAATATATTTTATATCATCATCAAATATGGTTCCTAATATTAATATCGGGCTTTTTATTCCCTTTTCCCTTAAGCTTACCGCTTCTTCTCTTGTAGCAACACAAAATCCGTTAACAAGATTTTCTTTCTCAAACAATTCAGCTATATATTCAGCTCCATGACCATAAGCATCAGCTTTTATAACAGCAAATATCTTTTTATCCCCAACAGTTCTTCTAATCTGATCAATATTATTCAATAAAGCATCTGTATCTATTATTACTGTTCCACGTTTCAAGCTCATTTTTATTTCTCTTTTCTGATTTCATCAAAAATTCATCTGAGAAGCTCTGCCATACCGTCAATAATATTTCCTGCCAGCATACCATGCTCTCCATATCTCTCGGCAGCCATATCTCCGCTTCTTCCATGTAGATATACTCCATATGATGCAGCATCAAAGCCTGTCATACCCTGTGCTCTAAGGCCACATATAATACCAAACAGCACATCTCCGCTTCCAGCTGTAGCCATTCCACTATTTCCACTGGTATTGATTCTGGCATTTAAAAAGGTATCTGCCACCACAGTTGCGGCGTCTTTCAGCACACAGATCACTCCATATCTGTCAGCGCTAAGCTTTGCTTCTTCTAAAATATTACCGATTACATCCTCTTTTTTTAATCCTGTAAGCCTGCAATACTCTCCAATATGGGGAGTAATGATTACTTCCCTTTTGCTTCTCTTTATTTCATTAAAAATATATGTAGCCTCTGCTAGCATATTTATCGCATCAGCATCAGCTATAATAGGCTTATCCTCACTTAAAAATACACGTTTCAGCATTTCATAAGCAAAGGATGTAGTAGATATTCCAGGGCCTATTCCTATGCAATCACACCATTTTATTGCGTTCTCCAATTTTCGGTTTACGCTCTGTCTTACATCCTCATCACCAATATAATTCTGCTCATCATAATCAGAATATGTAGTGATAATTGCCTCTGGAAGTGATTCTATAATAAAGCCATAATTTTTTTCATGGGTAAATACCTGCACCATTCCTGCACCAGATTTCATACAGGCCTTTGCACTAAGCAAAGCTGCTCCTCCCATTTTTGAGCTGCCAACAACCAGTAAAACCTTACCGAAGGTTCCCTTATTAGAATATGAAGGGCGTTTAATCTTAAGGATATCCTCATCCTCTAACATAGTGCAAAGATTATTTATCGACTTATCACGAAAACGTCGTCTCTCTTCCTTAAGTCCGCTCAATGACAAATCGCTAATACCTATATCCTTAACAATCAGTTTCCCTGTATACATTTTTCCAGGATATAACACATGTCCAAGCTTCCTATAAGCAAAGGTGACTGTCATGTCAGCCATGACCGCATCCCCCATTACCATGCCGTTATCTGCATGTATTCCGGATGGTATATCTACTGCTATAATCTTTGTACCATCATCCTTCAAAATATTCATCTGCATAACCAGTCTCCTATAGGAATCTGATAGCTCCCTATTAAGACCTACACCAAAGACAGCGTCTACTACTGTGGTGGGATTAAGCTCTCTTACGTCAAAAGTATTTTCACTATTAATTCCTATACCTGAATTAATAACCTTTATTCCATAATTTAGAGCAATGCTAAGCTGTCTTCTTGCATCTTCAGTCAAAGAATATTCTTTTCCGGCAAAATATATTATAACATTAATGCCCCTCTCCTTAAGGATTCTGGCTATAGCAAAGCCATCCCCTCCATTATTGCCGCTTCCACATACTACGGCAACACAGGACAGATCAAAGTCATTGTTATACATTTCCTCTACAACAGAAAGTGCTGCGCGTTCCATCAAAACTATTGAAGGAATTCCCAGCACATCACTTGTGTAGTAATCACTCATTTTCATTTGTTCACTTGAAAGCAAATACTTCATCTCTAATTAGCACCATCCTGATCTGATACATTTTTTTCGCTTTTTTTAACAGAAGGTAACGTAGGCTCATATTTCATATCGAAAAGTTCCATAACCTCGTGACCAAAAATATCATGCATAAAGCCATAAAGCTCGGCATTATTAATTTCTTTTTCCTGTTTTTTTATCAGGTTCTTCTTAAGCTGAATACGTATATTATGTATCCAGTCAGCTATTTCTTCTATTTCATCAGTATTTTCTTTAAGCTTATCATAACAAAGATCCATTGTGGCCACCATAAGCTTCTTGTTGACCTCATCTATATCTTTTGGCATATCCAAAAGTATATCTTCGTTATTCTCTATCTTTTCGTTTATTTCATTAATAAATTTCTTGTTGTCCTTAAGCTTCTTTTCAGTATTTTTAGATGTAGTACCATCTATTCCATCCATTAACGAAACTATCTCGTTCATAAGATTGGTCTTAAGCTTTTTTAGGTCCTTATTCTTATTGGTAAGCTCTCCCTGTTTCTTTAAAAGATCATTCAGTGACTTTTCTAATCTTTCAATTTCAGATGTGCTACCCGTTCTTTTAAAAAGTTTGTACCATTTATTGTCTAATACAAGTACGGGAACATGCTTGTCCTTTAAAGCTTCATAAAACAACTCTTCTCTGTTAGTCAACACGTTCCCTCCCTTATACTTTTAATTATTTTTGTTCTGTTTCATATCTGTTTAGATTATAAGAAAGCATCATTAAGCTCTCCGAAAGATGAACATTTTCTACTATTATTCCTTCTGGTACATTAAGGTCAACATGGGCAAAATTCCATATGGCTTTTATACCATATTTTACAAGAGTCTCTGCTACCTTTACTGCACCTGATTTTGGAATAGTGAGCACAGCTATATCAATATCGTTCTCCTTCATAAAATCTTCTATATCTTCCATTGGAGCTATAGGAATACCCCTGACGTTTTTTCCACAAATATCAGGGTTAGCATCAAAAATGCCTTTTATAATAAAACCACGCTTTTCGAAGTTTACATAATTAGCAAGAGCCTGACCCAAATTACCTGCTCCAATAAGGATAAGATTATGTTTTTTTCCAAGTCCTAAAAGATTACCAATTTCATCATACAGATACTGGACATTATAACCATATCCCTGTTGTCCAAAACCGCCAAAATTGTTAAGGTCCTGTCTAATCTGTGATGCAGTAACCTTCATAAGCTCTGAAAGCTCCTGGGAAGATATTCTCTCTACCTGCTCGTCTCTCAGCTCTCCCAAATATCTGAAATATCTTGGAAGTCTGGCTATTACGGCACGCGAAATTCCTTTTTCTTCCAAAATATCACCTCCGGTCCAAACATATAACCAATCGTTTTTTATAAATATGTTTCAAGAGTAGCTCTTATTGCTTTTATAAAATCAAGACTATTAAGAGTAACAGTCTCATCAAGCTTTGTGATAAGAGCTAAATCCTTTGTCATCTTGCCTGATTCTACTGTCTGTACTACAGACTGTTCAAGCTTATTAGCAAATTTAACAAGTTCAGGTATATTATCAAGCTCTCCACGTTTTCTAAGAGCTCCTGTCCATGCATAAATTGTAGCAACAGAGTTTGTAGAAGTTCCCTCACCCTTAAGATGTTTATAATAATGACGCTGAACAGTTCCATGAGCAGCCTCAAATTCATATACACCCTTAGGAGATACAAGTACTGAGGTCATCATTGCAAGAGAACCAAATGCAGAAGAAATCATATCGCTCATAACATCTCCATCATAGTTCTTACATGCCCAGATCATTCCACCTTCCGATTTCATAATACGAGCTACAATATCATCTATTAATGAATAGAAATACTCTATTCCAGCCTCTTTAAACTTAGCTTCATATTCCTTTTCATATATTTCCTGGAAAACATCCTTAAAATGATGATCATATTTTTTACTGATAGTATCCTTTGCGCCAAGCCAAAGATCCTGCTTCATATCAAGAGCATAGTTAAAACAG
>JAZUFJ010000260.1:0-2684 GCA_045640645.1 Lachnospiraceae bacterium | reverse complement strand
AAATGGATTGTCATCCGGCGCATTACAGAACACTACTAATTTCATACAATCCTTGGAATCATCATCCTTAGACACTTCTGCAACTTCCTTTATAACCTCACCCATAAGACGCACTGCATCCATATTTATTCCACATCTTGTTGAAGCAAGATTAACTGAAGAGCATACTCTGTCTGTAGAATGAAGTGCCTGTGGAATAGATCTTATTAGCATTTCATCTGCCTTTGTCATACCCTTTGATACTAATGCAGAATAGCCACCTATGAGGTTTACTCCTACAGCCTTTGCAGCATCATCAAGAGTCTTTGCTATAGTAGCAAAATCCTCCGGTGTCTTACATGCAGATCCACCAACTATAGCTATAGGGGTTACAGATATTCTTTTGTTAACAATCGGAATACCATATTTCTTCTCTATTGTCTTTCCTGTAGCTACCAGATCTTTAGCAGTTGTTGTAATTTTATTATAAATATTTTCGTTTAATTTTTTGAGATCTTCGCTAATACAATCCATAAGGCTGATGCCTAATGTAATAGTACGTACATCAAGATTCTCTTTCTCTATCATCTGATTGGTCTCATAGACCTCACGTAAATTTACCATTTCTGTCTCCCAAACTAATCAATATTTTTGTAATTAGATTCTATGCATTGAATCAAATATTTCTTCTCTCTGGCACTTGATAATAACACCAATTTCCTCACCAATCTGTCCAAGCTCTGAAGCGATATCTCCAAAAGGCTTCTGTGCCTGGTTCATATCTACTATCATCATCATGTTGAAAAAGCCCTGAACAATAGTCTGTGAAATATCTTCAATATTGATATTGTTATTAGCAAGATATGTACATACTTTTGCGATAATTCCAACAGTATCTTTGCCCACTACAGTAATAATTGTTTTTTTCATAATCCTCTTTACCTCTTTATATTAAAATGATTAAGGGCTATATATAACCCATATTATACAATCACATACTAATTACATCAGAACATTCATATCTGCTGGCCACCCTTATATCAAAGTCATCAGCCTTATAATCCACATCAGACAGTAATATTTCTAATCGGATAGTCTCATACGCCAGCTCAGCTAAATTATTCTCAGCGCTTAAATGTCCTAAGAAAACATTCTTTAATTCATCATGTAATAGTTTACATAATAATTGTCCTGACAGTTCATTTGAAAGATGTCCTCTATCAGAAAGTATCCTTCGCTTAAGCGGATATGGATATCTTCCAACCTGAAGCATATTAACGTCGTGATTGGCCTCAAGTAAAAGTGTATCCACCTTTGCAAAGCTCTCAACTATATGGTCATCATAAATACCAAGGTCAGTCACTACTCCAACAGACTTATCTCCACACTCTACCCTGTATGCACATGGTTCATAGGCATCATGAGATGTAGTTACCGCTTTAATTGAAAGGTCTTCTATATTGAAAAATTCCTCTCTTTTTATCTCACGAAGAAGTCCTTCGGGAATCTTTCCCAAACTACTGGTCTCTTTTATACCACGTATTGTACCAGCTGTAGCATATATAGGAATACCATATCGTCTGGCCATTACACCTATGCCACCGGTATGATCTGTATGCTCATGTGTAACTAATATTCCATTAAGCTCTGAGCCTTTTATACCTATATTATTCAGTCCCGCCTCTATCTTTTTACCACTAAGACCAGCATCTATTATCAAATGCGTATTGTCAGATCCTACATATATGCAGTTTCCGCTACTCCCGCTCGCTATACTACAAAATCTCATTTTCCCCTATATTACTCCCACATTTATTTTACCCAAAATCATTTTTATCGTTCCCGATTTGCGAGGAATGTGCAAAACATGAATGAACATTCAGATTGTGCTTTTAACGTAGGTGAAATCCACTTCCTACGGAGACCGATTCGTGAGGCTTTACCCGAACGAATCCCTGGTCGTAGTTGGAAGTTAGTTCACCGCAGTGTTGCAATAGTTCATGAATGTTTTAGTCAGTCCGAGCAATCTCTCACCCAAATGCTCAATAGCACCCTTTTATGACGCCCAGTAAATCTCCAGCACATCACCAGGCTTCAGCACCTCCATATACAATGCCTGTGCCCCATTAAGTGTCGTCACCACTCTTGTTCCCTGTGGCTTTGAAAGATCAAAATCTATATAATCGAAAGCATCTACAAATATATATTCCTTCTTACCCCTGAGGATAACCGGCTCTCCGTTAATCATGATACCCATTCCAGCCTCTGGATCAATATTTGCTACAGGAGCCTCCTGTGAAGCCTGAACATCCTGATTACCTGCTGCCTCACTGCCTTCAGCAGAACTGTTTCCAACTGCATTACTTCCATCTGCAATGCCCTCAGCTCCTGCCTCTGTGCTTCCAACCTCATCAGCATGCTCTTCTTTTGCTGCCTCAGCCTTTAATATTTCAGCCGGGCTCTCACTTGAATGCCTGATATGAAGCTCTTCACCATCATCTTCGCTTTCATTAAGCTCGGCATAGGTCATATTACTGTAATCCTTTTCCTCCTGGATACGTTTGCGTTCTTCCTTCTTCTTTGCCTCCTCACGCTCTACATCAGAGAGCTCCATCTCCTCCATAGTCCAGATTACCGCAAAATTTTCGTACACCTCTGTATCCAGATTAGCCAGCTTGTTATTAACATATATGTTCATATCCTTT
>JAZUFJ010000259.1:0-2042 GCA_045640645.1 Lachnospiraceae bacterium | reverse complement strand
TTCGCTATCTACAAGGTTTTTATCACAGCCCAGTGAAATCAGTAACAGTTTCATGATTGTTCCTCAAAAAAATTATTCTTCGTCACCAACAATCTTGATAATACCATCGTTAACCTCTTCAATAGCTACGCTAAGAGGCTTCTTCTCGTTTGCGTTTTCGATAGGTGTTGGAGCATGGTCAATAAGCTGTCTTGCTCTCTTTGAAGTAGCCATAACAATAGAATAACGGCTATTTACTACTGGCTGCTCTCCTTCCTCTACCTCAGAATTAACAACCTTCATAAGATCTGTATAAGATGGATGTAACATTTTATTTTCCTCCTAAAAATTTAGTAAATTCTTGTTGTGTTCTATCTATAATATCCATATTGCGGCTTACCGCATAATGGGAACATCCTACAGTGGCATGTACTGTTTCAATACATTTTTCAAGATCATCATTGATGATCACATAATCATACTTCGATATAACCTTTGCTTCCTCGCCGCCTCTGGTCATTCTCTGCATGATAACCTCTTCTGTTTCTGTACCGCGCTTAACTAATCGGTTATGTATTTCCTCAACACTTGGCGGCATAACAAAAATCAGAAGCGCATCAGGATATTTCTCCTTTATCTGAAGAGCTCCCTGAGTCTCTATTTCGAGGATAACATCCTTTCCTGCATTAAGCTGGTCCTCAACATATTTCCTCGGAGTACCGTAGTAATTGGTAACATACCTTGCATATTCCAGCAAAGCATCCTCTTCTATCATTTTCTCAAACTCTTCTGTAGTTATATAAAAATAATCTACACCGTTTTGTTCGCCCGGACGTGGGCTTCTTGTTGTCGCCGATACTGAAAAAGCATAATTATCGTATCTTTTAAGAAGCTCCTTCATGATTGTGCCTTTTCCAGACCCTGCAAAGCCGGAAAAAACAACCAAAACACCCTTTTTATTCATTTTATATCTCCCATTGCATAATCTGTTCTTCTCGCCATGCCTTCTTTCACTCGCCATGCCGACAAACAATTCGCAGATTGCCTTGCAATCTCGCTCATTGATTTTGTCGCCCTATACATACAGATAAAATTACATGCTCTTATGAGCAAGCTCCCATCGCATGAAATTACATCTGTATGCGCATGGCTCGTTATTACTCAATGTTTTGTATTTGTTCTCTTACCTTTTCGATATCCGTTTTAAGATCGATGGCTCTGTTTGAGGTCTCAAGGTCGTTAGACTTTGATAAAATTGTATTGGCCTCTCTGTTCATCTCCTGTGCGATAAAATCAAGCTTTCTTCCTACGCTTCCACCAGCTGTTAAGGTAGCCTTTGTAGTATCGATATGGCTCCTTAAACGGACAATTTCCTCGTCAACACATACCTTATCTGCAAAAAGAGTAACCTCTGTAAGGATTCTTGCCTCATCAATTTTGGCGTCCTCTAACATTTCCTTTACTCTGTCTGTAATCTTTGCTTTATATTCTGCAATGATGCCAGGAGCGCGATCTGCAATATAACCAACATGCTCAAGCATACCATCAAGCTTATCAATGAGATCATTTTTAAGGTTTTCGCCTTCAGTGATCCTTGCCTCTACAAAGGCTTCAGCTGCACCTCTTACAGCTGCTTCAAGATCATTCCATATATCTTCCTCGTCAAGCTCCTGCTCTTCAAGTGAAAATACCTCAGGGTATCTTGAAAGAGTAGATACTCTGATATCATTTTCAAGACCAAAAGTAGATGCCATATCATTTAAATATTTAAGATAAGAATCTGCAACCTCTTTGTTATATTTTAGGGTGAAATTGTTTTCTGAAAAATCTTCATAGGTAATAAAAACATCTACCTTACCACGCTGAATATATTCCTTAAGGACATTTCTTATAGAAGCTTCAAAAAAACTTAACTTCTTTGGGATCTTAATATTCATATCAAGATATCTATGGTTAACTGCTTTCATTTCTACAGTAATCTTGCGTTTTTCATCTACTATTTCTTTACGACCAAAGCCGGTCATACTTTTAATCATTGTCTTTGCCTTCTCCTTGTTTTTGCT
>JAZUFJ010000258.1:0-2577 GCA_045640645.1 Lachnospiraceae bacterium | reverse complement strand
CCACAATAGTCTGTACCATCATATGCTACTGTCAGCATTATTCTTCTCATGCTTTAACCTCGTAATTCTATCTTAAGTTCATTAATGCTTCAGCCATAACCTTTTTGTCATGGATACCAATTGTAATAGTTGCCACAAGATAGATTACTATAATCGCGTAAGCTACCCAATCAGCTCTTTTATATACCAATGGTTTCATTTTTGTACGTCCTTCTCCGCCTCTATAGCATCTGGCTTCCATAGCTAAAGCCAGATCATTAGCTCTTCTAAAGGCCGATATGAACAATGGTACCAAAATAGGAATCATGTTTTTTACTCTAACTATGTAATTCTTGCCCTCAAAATCTGCACCACGAGACATCTGCGCTTTCATGATTTTATCCGTTTCTTCCATTAAGATTGGTATAAATGATAAAGCGATCGACATCATCATAGCCATTTCATGTACTGGAACTTTTAGTTTATTCATCCAGTTTAATGACCTCTCAAGCCCATCTGTAAGATTATTAGGCGTAGTAGTAAAGGTCATCATTGATGATCCTATTATCAGATATACTAATCGAAGGACCATAAGCGCAGCTGTTTCAATACCTTCTTTCGTGATTGTTAAAAAGCCAAATTCATACAATACTTCACCAGGAGTCATAAATAAATTTATCAGCCCCGTTATCAGCATTATAATCATAATAGCCTTTAACCCTTTTATTAAATTCAAAAACGGAACCTTTGAAATAATTATAACGCCGGCTAAAAACAATGTAGCCACAGTATAACCTAGTACGCTTTTAAAGAAAAACAGGGATATAACAAAGGCCATTGTTCCAAACAGCTTTACCCTAGGATCCAGATTATGTATTAATGAATTTGTTGGATAATATTGTCCAATAGTAATATCTTTAAGCATTTATCTTAACACTCTCAAAATTTCATTTTTTACTTCTTCAATCGTTACAGCGCCAAGCCTTACAGGTATTCCTTTTTCTCTTAGCTTATATAAAACATTTGCAGCCTGTGGAATATTCAAGCCCAGTTCTTTAAGTTCCTCTGGATGTGAAAAAACCTCTCTTGGACTACCATCATATTTTATCATTCCATCTGACATTACAACAATTCTATCCACATATTCTGCCACATCTTCCATACTATGTGAAACCAGAATTATTGTCATATTCTTTTCATCTCTCAGTTTCTTTATTATATCAAATATCTCTTCTCTGCCCTTAGGATCTAGTCCAGCCGTTGGCTCATCAAGAATAAGTACTTCCGGTTCCATAGCTAATACTCCGGCAATGGCTACACGTCTTCGCTCACCGCCTGACAAATCCAATGGAGATGAATAAAAATATTCATCTTTTATCCCTACCTGTTTAAGCGCTGAATATGCTCTTAGCTCAATTTCCTTTTTACTTAATCCCTGATTTTTAGGACCAAAGCAGACATCTGTAAATACATCAGCCTCAAAAAGCTGGTGCTCTGGATACTGGAATACTAATCCCACCTTATTTCTTAGGCCAACCATATTATAATCAGAATCATATATATCCTGGCCATTATAATATACTGTTCCGCTTGTAGCCTTATTAAGGCCGTTAAGGTGAAGCATTAAAGTTGATTTACCTGAACCTGTTTGCCCTATTACTCCAACAAATTCTCCCTGCTCTACCTTTAAATTAATATCTTTTAAAGCCCATTTTTCAAATACAGTATCCTTACTATATACATAGTTAAGGTGATCAACTATAATCGACATAATTCTCCTACTAATTCATCTTCTGTCAAAATTGCATCACTTAAATTTAAACCTGCTTTTCTAAGCTCATCGGCAAGAAGCGTTATCTGCGGAACCGTCAGACGTATCTTCTTAAGCTCTTCCACTCTTGAAAATATCTCTCTTGGTGTTCCTTGCATTTTTATTTCGCCTTTATCCATAACAAAAACCTTATCAGCATATATTACTTCTTCCATGTTATGAGTGATAAGGATAATTGTAATCTTTTCAACATCATTAAGAGCACGTATTGCCCTTATTACTTCTTTTCTACCTTTAGGATCAAGCATAGCTGTTGGCTCATCCAGTATAATGCATTTAGAATGCATAGCCAACACTCCTGCTATCGATACCCTTTGTTTCTGTCCACCAGAAAGCCTTCTCGGTGATCTGTCCTTATATTCATACATATCTACCGCTTTTAGACTTTCATATACTCTTTCCCATATTTCCTTGGTTTCTATTCCAAGATTTTCAGGTCCAAAGCCTACATCTTCCTCTACCACAGATCCTATAATCTGATTATCGGGATTTTGAAATACCATTCCTGCGGTCTGTCTTATATCCCATATTCGATCGCTTTCTTTAGTATCTATCCCATTAACATAAATAGTACCTTCAGATGGATACAAAAGTGCATTCATATGTTTAGCTAATGTAGATTTTCCCGAGCCATTATGTCCTAGTATTGCTATAAAATCGCCCTGTTCAATATCTAAGGAAACATCATCTATAGCTTTTGTTATTCCCTCAACAGCGCCTTCACTATTTCTTCTAATATACTCAAAGGAAAGACTTTTTGTTTTTAT
>JAZUFJ010000257.1:0-2553 GCA_045640645.1 Lachnospiraceae bacterium | reverse complement strand
CCAATCTTTCCTAATGAAAGACTTAAGCTGGAAAGAGAAGGTGGAAGCGTTGCAATGCGTATCATGGATCTTATGTCTCCGGTTGGTAAGGGACAGCGTGGTATGATTGTTTCTCCTCCGAAGGCAGGTAAGACCACTCTTTTAAACGATGGTGCAAGGTCAATCACCCAGAACAATCCTGAAATGCACCTGATAATCCTTCTTATTGATGAGCGACCTGAAGAGGTTACTGATATTAAGGAAGCTATCGAGGGAAAGAATGTTGAGGTAATCTATTCTACTTTCGATGAGCTGCCAGATCACCATAAGAGAGTATCTGAAATGGTAATTGAGAGAGCGAAGAGACTGGTTGAGCTTGGAAAGGACGTTACGATTCTTTTAGATTCAATCACCCGTCTTACAAGAGCTTATAACCTTACAGTTCCACCGAGCGGACGTACATTGTCTGGTGGTCTCGACCCAGCAGCTCTTCATATGCCAAAGAGATTCTTCGGCGCTGCAAGAAATATGAGAGAAGGCGGCAGCCTTACAGTATTGGCTACGGCACTTATTGATACAGGTTCAAAAATGGACGATGTGGTTTACGAGGAATTTAAGGGTACCGGTAACATGGAAATGGTTCTCGACAGAAAGCTTTCAGAAAAGAGAGTATTCCCGGCTATTGATATTCCAAAATCAGGAACAAGACGTGAGGATCTGCTTCTTGATCCGAAGGAAATGGAAGCTATCAATATTATGAGAAAAGCTATTAATGGTCTTAAACCAGAAGAATCTGTAGAGAAAATTTTGGATATGTTTGTGAGAACAAAGACAAATAAGGAATTTGTGGAGATTGTTAAACGAATAAGATTTGTATAAAGACAGAAATCTTAAAATATACACTTGCACATTAAAAAATGCTATGTTACAATAAGTAAGCTGTTTCAATGTATGCAAACAAGACATCTTGTTTTTGAGATAGACAGAAGATATTAAGTATTAGCAGAGAGGTGAAAACATGAAAGAAGGAATACATCCAACATACCATCAGGCAACAGTTACATGTAACTGTGGTAACACTTTCGTAACTGGATCTACAAAGCCTGAAATAAGAGTAGAAATTTGTTCAAAGTGCCATTCATTCTACACAGGTCAGCAGAAGAGCATAAGATCTGATGGACGTATTGATAAGTTCAATAAGAAATATGGCGTTCAAAGCAAATAATGAGATTTTTAAAGAGTTGAGGTTTTATGAATCTCAACTCTTTTCTTTTTTATGTGACGATACCGGATTTTTCTGCAAGGGAGATACATATGGCAAAAAATAAGAAAAATAAGGAACATTATTCCGGAATCGGTGGACAGGCTGTTATCGAAGGAATAATGATGAAGAATAAAGATAAGTATTCTGTAGCAGTCCGTACACCATCTAATGAAATAGAGGTTGTTTTAGAAGAATATGAAACTTTTGCTCCAAGTAAAAGGCTTCTTGAGATACCTTTTGTAAGAGGAGTATTTAATTTTGTTGATTCCTTAATATTAGGAACCAGAATACTTAATTATTCAGCGTCCTTTTATGAAGAGGTAGATGAAAAGCATACCGAGAAACCAAAGCTTATTGATAAGATACTTGGAGACCGTGCGGAAAAAGTGCTTACAGCCTTTACAGTGATTGTTTCAATATTGCTCGCTGTAGGTTTATTTATGCTTCTTCCATATTTTGCAGCTCAGCTGTTTAAGAACTGGATAGTAAGCGAAACTGTTATAGCTATTCTTGAAGGTGTGATTCGTATCCTGATCTTCATATTATATATTGTTCTTATTACATGTATGCGTGATATAAGGCGAGTGTTCATGTATCATGGCGCAGAGCATAAATGTATCAACTGTATCGAAAAGGGATACCCTCTTACAGTTGAGAACGTAAAGCAGATGCCAAGACTACATAAAAGATGTGGAACAAGCTTTATGTTTTTCGTTATCTTTATAAGTATCGTTTTATTTATTTTTATAAGAGTAAACGATCCAATTATGCGTGTAGTGGTTAGAATATTACTTATTCCTGTAATCGCGAGCATTTCATATGAGATAATTCGCCTTGCAGGAAGAACTAATTTCTTTTTAGTAAGAATATTATCAGCTCCAGGTATGATGTTACAGAAGCTCACAACAAAAGAGCCGGAAGATGATATGATTGAGGTAGCTATCGCAGCTGTTAACGCAGTTTATGACTGGAAGGATTATCTTCGCAAAGAATTTGGAGCTGTCTTCGAAGAAGATAAAGAAGAGGAAGAAGGCTATCTGGATGATGATTATCTGGATGAAGGCGGCTTCCTTGATGACTGATGATACTGGGCATGTAATGTAAGAAACGCTGGAAGTATATCAGAGCATAAAGCAAAATTGAAAGAGATTATAAAAAATAGATAATAGGAAATATAGATAAGATAATAGGTAGAAAAGTCAGAAGATGGAATATCGTAGATTATACGACGAATTAAGGCAAATACTCAAGGATTCCGGTGTTGCAGAGGCTGATCTTGACAGCAGACTTATTATGGAATATGTTTGCAC
>JAZUFJ010000256.1:0-4353 GCA_045640645.1 Lachnospiraceae bacterium | reverse complement strand
TTTAGAAGGATATTATATCAAATTAATAATAATATTAGAAGGAGCAGACTATGAAGAAATGTGATTTATTGTACGAAGGCAAAGCAAAAAAGGTTTACACAACAGAAGATCCTGATGTGTTAATCGTAGACTATAAAGATGATGCAACAGCTTTCAATGGTGAAAAGAAGGGTACAATTGTAGGAAAGGGTGTTATCAATAACAGAATGACCAATCATGTATTCCAGATTCTTGAAAAAGAAGGCGTACCTACTCATTTTGTTGAGGAACTTTCTGACAGAGAAACAGCTGTAAAGAAGGTGGAAATCGTTCCTCTTGAGGTTATCATTAGAAACATTGCAGCAGGAAGCTTTTCAAAGCGTCTTGGAGTAGAAGAGGGAACACCTTTCAAACAGCCTACTATAGAATTCAGCTATAAGAATGATGAACTTGGCGATCCACTTATTAACAGCTATTTCGCTCTTGCTCTTGGCCTTGCTACAGAGGAAGAGATCGAAACTATTAAGAAATATGCTTTCAAGGTAAACGAAGTATTAAAGGCTTATTTCCTTCAGGCAGATATCGAGCTCGTTGATTTTAAGATTGAATTTGGTCGTTACAAAGGACAGATTATTCTTGCAGATGAAACATCACCTGATACATGTCGTCTTTGGGATGTTCATACACATGAAAAACTTGACAAAGACCGTTTCCGTCGTGACCTTGGTAACGTAGAAGAGGCTTATCAGGAAGTGTTCAAGAGACTTGGTCTTGCATAGTTGTTTAATAAAGATTATTGCCAAAAACCTGATACGGTAACATTAAGGAGATAAGAATGACAGACAGATATATAAGCCCATTATCAGAACGTTATGCCAGCAAGGAAATGCAGTATATCTTCTCACCTGATATGAAGTTCAGGACCTGGAGAAAACTGTGGATAGCCCTTGCAGAAACAGAGAAAGAACTGGGATTAGATATTACACAGGAACAGATCGATGAGCTGAAGGCTCACGCTGAGGATATTAATTATGATGTGGCAAAGGCCAGAGAAAAAGAAGTACGTCATGACGTAATGAGCCATGTATATGCTTATGGAGTACAGTGTCCAAAGGCAAAGGGTATTATCCATCTTGGCGCAACCAGCTGCTATGTAGGAGATAATACAGATATTATCGTTATGACTGAAGCTCTGAAGCTGGTTAGAAAGAAGCTTATTAATGTTATAGCAGAGCTTGCAGGCTTTGCTGATAAATATAAAGCCCTTCCTACTTTAGCTTTTACACATTTTCAGCCAGCTCAGCCTACTTCAGTAGGTAAGAGAGCTACTCTTTGGATTCAGGAATTTATGCTTGATCTAGAGGACCTTGATTATGTTCTTAGTACCATGAAGCTTCTCGGATCTAAGGGAACAACTGGTACACAGGCAAGCTTCCTTGAGCTTTTTGATAATGACCATGAAACTATTGATAAGATAGATCCAATGATAGCTGCAAAGATGGGCTTTAAAGAATGCTATCCGGTAAGTGGACAGACCTACTCAAGAAAGGTTGACACAAGAGTAGCAAATATTTTAGCAGGAATAGCTGCTTCTGCACATAAATTCTCTAATGACATCAGACTTCTTCAGCATCTTAAAGAGGTTGAAGAGCCTTTTGAGAAATCACAGATTGGTTCATCTGCTATGGCATACAAGAGCAACCCTATGCGTAGCGAGAGAATAGCATCATTATCAAGATATGTAATGATAGATGCGCTTAATCCAGCTATTACATCTGCAACACAGTGGTTCGAGAGAACACTTGATGACTCTGCAAACAAGAGACTTTCTATTCCAGAAGCTTTCCTTGCTATAGATGGAGTATTAGATCTTTGCCTTAACGTTTCAAACGGATTAGTAGTTAACGAAAAGGTTATTGAAAAGAGATTATTATCAGAGCTACCTTTCATGGCCACAGAAAATATCATGATGGACTGTGTAAAGCTTGGTGGAGACAGACAGGAGCTGCATGAAGAGATAAGAAAGCTTTCTATGCAGGCTGGTGAAAACGTAAAGAAGAAGGGACTTGATAATAACCTTCTTGAGCTCATTGCTGAAGATGATGCTTTCCCAATGGGACTCGAAGAGCTTAAGGCAGCTATGGAACCTTCCAGATATATAGGCAGAGCAAAGGAACAGGTTGACGCATTCCTTTCAAAGGTAGTTAACCCAATGCTCGAGGAAAATAAAGACATTCTTGGCGCAAAGGCTGAAATAAATGTATAAATAAAAAAATCAAGTACGCCTTATGGCGTACTTGATTAATACATAAAAATTATTATTTAAAAGTGCCGATGAGCGCCTTTGCTGCTGGTGACAGGAGACTGTCATCCTTTGTGACAACGCTTATATGGCGCTTTGGTATTTCAGGGAAAAAGTTTAATGGAAATACTGTTTTAGAATCTATATCATCCTGAACATATTCTCTGACTACCAGACCAATGCCGAAATTCTGTTTTACGAAACTGGTAACCATTTCCAGGTTTTCGAGCTCGAATTCCGGAGAGAGAGTAACGTGATTGCTCTCAAAAAACTGATCAGTATATTGTCTGGAAACAGTATTTTTATTAAGACTTATGAGCGGAAGATGGGATAACAGCTGATAAGGAAGCTGTTGACCGGCTAAATGGGAAAAACCACTTCCGGCGATAAGAATATCCTGTATCTCGCATACTTCCTTAAAAATCAGATCCTCTCTATCAAGGGAGCAGGAGGAGACGAGACCAAAATCTATTAGATTATTATCAAGAGCCTCGATGGTTTTCATGGTAGATGCACTGACAAGATTGATGTTAACTTTTGGATATTCTTTATGAAAATTGGAAATAAAAGGAAGAAGGTAGCTCTTAAGAGTCATATCGCTAACACCAATAGATATTTCTCCAGAGTCTAAAGAGATGAGTGAACGAAGCTTTTTCTCACCCTGTTCAATACTTTCATATCCTTTCTCTATATATGGAAAGAGTACTTCACCTTCATCGGTGAGCCTTACACCTTTTGCAGTTCTCTTGAAAAGCTTGGCGTTAAGCACTTTTTCCAATTGCTTCATAGACTGGCTGACAGCTGGCTGTGAGATAGACAGCTCGGCAGCTGCTTTTGTTAGGGAGCCGGTTTTGGCAACATAATAAAAAACCTTATATAATTCGAGATTATTCGTCATGATTTGTCTCCAAATGATTTCAAATATTAGACCTTTACGTCACTATATTGAAAGTATATCATATAAAACAATAATGTTGGAACTATAAAGTTTTACGAAAGGAATTACAATGAGCAAGAATTATAAAATCGCTGTTGCAGGTACAGGTTATGTTGGAATGTCTATTGCAACCCTGTTAGCACAGAAGAATGAAGTAGTAGCTGTTGATATTATCCCTGAAAAGGTAGAAATGGTTAACAAGAAGATATCTCCTATTGTTGATAAGGAAATAGAGGAATATCTTGCGACAAAGGAACTTAATTTAAGGGCCACTCTTGATGCGGAGGAAGCATATAAGGACGCAGACTTTGTAGTAATCGCAGCTCCTACAAACTATGATTCTAAGAAAAACTTTTTTGATACATCAGCTGTAGAGGCAGTAATAAAGCTGGTAATGGAGCATAACAGCAATGCTATTATGGTTATCAAATCTACTATTCCTGTAGGATATACAGAGCATATTAGGGAAAAGATGGGAAGCAATAATATAATCTTTTCACCAGAATTCTTAAGAGAAAGCCGTGCTCTATATGATAACCTGTATCCTAGCCGAATTATTGTTGGAACAGTTTTAGAGGATGAAAGACTTAATGAGGCAGCTCATGTATTTGCTGGTCTTCTTGCAGAGGCAGCTATAAAGAAGGATGTTGAAATCTTATACATGGGACTTACAGAGGCAGAGGCTGTTAAGCTTTTTGCAAATACATATCTTGCTCTGCGTGTATCATATTTTAATGAGCTTGATACATATGCTGAGATGAAGGGCTTAAATACACAGCAGATTATTAAGGGTGTATGTTTGGATCCACGAATAGGAGACAGCTATAATAATCCGAGCTTTGGATATGGTGGATATTGTCTTCCAAAGGATTCAAAGCAGCTTTTAGCAAACTATTCTGATGTGCCAGAGAATCTTATTAGCGCTATAGTAGAATCTAACAGAACAAGAAAAGATTTCATAGCTGACCGTGTACTTAAGATGGCAGGAAACTATGGATATAGCGATGATAATGAATTTGATATGATGTTTGAGAAAGAGGTTACTATTGGAGTATATCGTCTTACTATGAAATCAAATAGTGACAACTTCAGACAGAGCTCTATTCAGGGAGTAATGAAGCGTATTAAAGCTAAA
>JAZUFJ010000255.1:0-3398 GCA_045640645.1 Lachnospiraceae bacterium | reverse complement strand
AAAACAGGTATGTTAAAAACTGTATATGGAACAGAGTTTGATGTTACCAAACGTACAGTTCAGGCCACTGCATTAGGTGATGATGATGAGCTGATAGCTATTTGTCCAATTATTGATGAGAATAATATTGTTCTGAAATCTGTTGATGGTTACTTTATACGATTCCAATTAGATGAGGTACCTCTTAAAAAGAAAGGTGCGCTTGGTGTCCGTGGAATGAAGCTGTCCAATGGGGATAGTATTGATGGCGTATTCTTAATAAAGGTGGGAGAATCTAATCAGGTAAATATAGGTGAAAAAGAAGTTGTTCTTAATAAGATTAAATTATCTAAACGTGATACAAAGGGAACAAAATTAAGAATTTAGCAAACGAGGGAATATATGAGAGTAATAGCAGGTAAAGCGAGAAGGTTATTATTGGTAACTCCGGATGGGCTGGTTACAAGGCCTACCTCTGATAAAATTAAAGAAACTTTATTTAATATGCTTGCACCAAGGATATATACGGATACTTATTTCCTTGATTTGTTTAGCGGTAGCGGTGGCATTGGTATAGAAGCCTTAAGCAGAGGCGCTGAACACGCGGTATTTGTTGAAAGATCAAAGCCGGCTATAAACTGTATAAAAAAGAATTTGGAGACTACACATCTTACAGAACAGGCAGATGTCTATGCTACAGATGTTATATCTGCATTGCGTCAGATGGAAGGAAGATACAAATTTGACATAATTTTTATGGATCCTCCTTATGATCAGGATATAGAAAAAGAGGTTTTATATTATTTGGCTAATTCCTCTTTGATAAATGAAGATACACTGATCATTGTTGAAGCCAGTGACAAAACAGAATTTGATTATGTTAATTTTGACAGCTCTCTACATATGAAAATTGACAAAATCAAAAAATACAAATCAAGTGTACACGCTTTTATTTCTATGCAGGAATAGAACGTTTGAGGTAAAAAAATGAAACATGCAATCTATCCCGGAAGCTTTGATCCGGTAACCTTTGGACATATAGATATTATTAAAAGAGCTTCAAAAATGTTTGACAGAATTACGGTCGGAGTACTTATTAATCAGGGGAAAACTCCGTTGTTTTCTATTGAAGAACGTGTTAATATATTAAGAGAAGTTACTAAGGATTTACCTAATGTAACTGTTGATTGTTTTGATGGACTTCTTGTTGAGTATGCAAAGAAAGAACAGGCTAATGTAATAATAAGGGGACTTAGAGCTGTTACTGACTTTGAATATGAGCTTCAGATTGCCCAGACAAATAGAAAGCTGTGTGATGAGGTAGATACAGTTTTCTTAATAACAAGTCTGGAATATGCATATCTTAGCTCATCTACTGTAAAAGAGGTCGCAAGTTATGGTGGAGATATATCTAAATTTGTACCTGAAGATGTTGCAAAATTGGTATATCAGAAGTATGGGTGTCGAGGAGAGTATAACAAATGAGTAGTAAAATTGAACAGGTTATAACTGAAATTGAAAAATTTATTGATGGATGTAAATTCCAGCCTTTATCTAATTCTAAGATTTTGGTAGAAAAAGAGCGTATGGATGAGCTTCTTCGTGAGCTTCGTATGAAAACGCCAGAAGAAATAAAGCGTTATCAGAAAATTATCAGTAACAAAGAAGCCATATTAAACGATGCTAAAGCAAAAGCAGATGCTCTTGTTGCAGAGGCTCAGGCTCATACAGATCATATGGTTAACGAGCATGAAATCATGCAACAGGCTTATGCTCAGGCTAATGAAATCGTACAACAGGCTGTAGGACAGGCTCAGCAGATTATAGATTCTGCTTCTAATGATGCTAATGGAATACGTCATTCTTGTATGCAATATACCGATGATATGCTTGCAGAGTTACAATCCATAGTAGCCCAGGAAATAGAAGTTGTTGAGACAAGATATGGTACACTTCTTGCAAAGCTTAAGGATTGCGCTGCAGTTATCGATAAAAACAGGTCTGAGCTGTTCCCACAGGTAGGCTTAGAAAAAGAAATTGCATCTATTGAAGGTCTTGATAATCCTAATATAAGCAATGCAGCTCCTACAGGTGATGTTCCATCAACGAATAAATAAAAAATTATATACTAATTTGTAATAAAAAGAGAAAAGAGAAGTATATGAGAGTATTAGAAAACCTTAAACCACAGGATGTATTTAGTTATTTCGAAGACATTTGTATGATTCCTCATGGATCAGGAAATTTAGAGCAGATTGAAGAATATTGTGTACGTTTTGCTCTTGATCATCATTTGAGATGTATTAAGGATGATTACGGCAATGTAATTATTTTTAAAGCTGGATCTGAAGGCTATGAGAAGTCTGCACCTATTATCCTTCAGGGACATCTTGATATGGTATGCGAGAAAAATTTTGAGAACGCTGCAAAATTTGATTTTAAGAAAGATCCTTTAAAGCTTGCAGTAATGGATGATTATGTTTTCGCAAGAGGGACTACTCTTGGTGGTGATGATGGTATAGCTGTAGCTATGATTCTTGCCATATTAGCGGACGACAGCTTAAAGCATCCTCCTATTGAGGCTGTTTTCACTGCAGACGAGGAGATAGGAATGCTTGGTGCTTCAGCGCTTGACATGAGCATCTTAAAAGGCCGTCGTATGATAAATATCGACAATGAGCTGGAAGGTGAATTCATTACCTCTAATGCTGGTGGTAGAAAAGTTACATGTTCTGTACCTGTAAGATATACAGAAAAGAGCGGTATAAAATATGATATCGTTATTTGTGGTCTTCAAGGTGGTCATTCTGGTACAGAAATAGATAAATATCGTGGAAATGCTAACCTTTTAATGGGTCGTTTACTTCATTTTATTGGAAAAGGAGTTAAATACGAGCTTGCATATTTAAAGGGAGGTCTTCAGGATAATGCAATTCCTAGAGAATCAAAGGCTCAGGTTATTGTATCAGAAAAGGATACTGCAAGACTCGAAGAATTAATTAAAGAATTCGAGGATACCTTACTTAAAGAATATAGAACAGTAGAGCGTAATCTTATGATTTACTGTGAGAACAAGGGAAAAAATACTTTGAATGTTTTATCACCTAAAACAAAGGAACGTATTGTATTCCTGCTTATGACGATGCCTGATGGTATTCATAAGATGAGCCCTGACACAGAGAATTTAGTACAGACATCATCTAATGTTGGTATTATGAGATTAGATGAGAACAATTTTGAACTGATAGCAAGTCTTAGAAGCTCAGTTTCCAGCGAAAAGGAAGCCTTAAGTGATAAGATTCAGTTCCTTACAGAGACTATTGGCGGAACGTTTTCTACAGAAGGAGATTATCCTGCATGGGAATATCAAGAGGATTCTCCACTTAGAGATCTGATGTTTAACTGTTATCAGGAATGCT
>JAZUFJ010000254.1:0-12743 GCA_045640645.1 Lachnospiraceae bacterium | reverse complement strand
AGTAAACGACCAGTGGATGTACCATTCAAGATTATATGCTGCAGCAAACTATGTTAAAACTACAGAAAATCTTGATCTTGTCCAGTTGAATTCTTTTGGTTGCGGACTTGACGCGGTCACATGCGATCAGGTTAACGATATATTATCAGATTCCGGAAAAATATATACATGCCTCAAGATTGATGAAGTAAATAATCTTGGTGCAGCCAGAATACGAATACGTTCTCTCCTTTCCGCCATCAATCTCAGGAAAAAGAAGAACGAAAAACGTACTATAAAATCAACAAAATATGAGCGTGTATTGTTCGAAAAGGACATGAAGAAAAACTATACAATTATATGTCCACAGATGTCCCCAATACACTTTGACATTATTGAAAAGGCTGCTAATGCTAGTGGATACAATATTGTTATTCCTGAAAATTCCACACATGCTTCAATTGATGTTGGCCTTAAATATGTTAATAATGATGCCTGCTATCCATCACTTATAGTAGTAGGACAGATTATGGATGCCATACAATCAGGTAAATATGATACAGACAGGCTGGCAATCATTATGTCTCAGACCGGAGGCGGATGCCGAGCTACCAATTATATATCTTTCATCAGACGTGCATTAGCAAAGGCAGGCTATGAGCATATTCCTGTAATATCGCTTAATCTTGCTAAAATAGAATCCAATCCAGGCTTTAAGCTTACGCTAAGCTTATTCTTAAGACTTGCTTATGCTGCTACTTTTGGAGATATTTTCATGAAATGCGTATATCGCATGAGACCATATGAAATAGAAAAGGGAGCAACAGACAGAGTCCATCAAAAATGGCTCAGGGAGTGTCAGGATTTTGTATCTCAGAAATATCTTCCTTTTTCAAAGTTCAAAAATCTGTGTAGAGCTATCATCAAGGATTTTGATGAAATAGAAATATCTGATGTTAAAAAACCAAAAGTAGGTATTGTAGGTGAAATACTTGTTAAGTTCTCTCCTCTTGCTAACAATGACCTTGTTAAGCTTATAGAGGCTGAGGGAGCTGAAGCAGTGTGTCCTGATCTGTTAGATTTTATGCAATATTGTTTCTATAATCAGATATATAAGGCTGAAAACCTTGGAACCTCACAGAAAGGAAGCGCTATAGGAAAGCTTGGAATAAGACTTATAGACTTTGTAAGGGGTGCAGCTATTAAAGCCTTCAGTGAAAGTAAGCACTTTGAGCCTCCTGTAAAGATTAATAAACTTGCTGATTATGCTTCTGATATAGTTTCCATAGGTAACCAGACAGGTGAAGGCTGGTTCTTAACAGGTGAAATGTTAGAGCTTATTCATTCAGGTGTAGATAACATTGTTTGTACACAGCCTTTTGGTTGTCTTCCTAACCATGTAGTCGGTAAAGGTGTAATAAAAGCTATAAGAAAGAAATATCCACAATCAAATATTGTAGCTATAGATTACGATCCCGGCGCCAGCGAGGTAAACCAGCTTAACAGAATCAAACTTATGCTGTCTACCGCTTTTAAGAAGGTTTCTGACAAATAATTAAGTCTCTAAACAATAAAATAATGATAATAAAAAAACGTGCTTACGCACGTTTTTTTATTCGCTTATCATCGTCTTCAGTTCTCCAAGCATTATATTTATGTTTTCTGAAGAATCTATTAGCAAAGCGCTCTCTATATCTATAATCTTTTCTACTATAGCTGGATACATCAGTTTTTCGGCTAACTTTTTTATTCCCTTTACATTTAACAAAGCAAGCTGATACTGACCATTATCATACAAATGTTTAAAGCTTAATATTATTTCCTTATAGGCTTCCTTAATATCAACTATAGCCTTCTCTTCCTCAGCTTTATTATCCTCTTTAGTAAGCCTGTCTTTACCCCATTTAGCCAACACAATCTGCAATTGTTTAGCGCTAACAGGCTTCAAAAGATAATCATTATATCCTATCTCACCAAAATCATTATTTACATCTTCCCTGCTTGTTTCCGACCATATAATAATTGGAACCTTTTTATAATAGTCGCCGTTTAACTTTCTTATGGCTTTTGCTATATCATAACCAAAAGATGATTTCTCAGTATGGCCCAACAATATAATATCATAGGTATTATTTTTTATTGCATTAATCGCTCCGGACTCGCTATAAATCTTTGTAACAGTACTTTCAAGAGCAGTAAGCATTCCTTCCAAAATACCTGCTTCAGTAGGATTTTCGTTTACTATAAGCGTACGTATTCCCTTTGCTAACAGGCCTGCTTCATCTTCTTTTGTTTCTTCCAGCTGACGAAGATTTACTATATTAACCAGTACCTCTCCAAACCTGTCGATTACAGGTTTAATATCTAATTTGATTCTTTCTCCACTGTTAATAGATAAAGCATCTATAGAATAACCATCCTTATTAGCAGTGCTTGTCATCTTATTTTCATTTTCCTCTGAAATAAGAAATATATCCTCAAGACTTCTATTAATAAATTTTATTTTCGATGTATGTGAAACTATCTCAGCTCTTTTATTCAGGAAAAGAACCTTTTGAGTATCATCACATATTATTATAGGATCCGCAAGCTCAGGTCTAAGCCATTCATTATAATCAGACTCTACAATTTTTATACTTCTGTTATACTCGATGAGCCTTTTCATTAATATCACGGAAATTAATGTTGTCAAAAGCGCTACAGGCATAAATTCGAAATTAAATGATACCAGCACAATCTCTATTATCATACCTAACCAGATAGGAATATAAGCTACACAAAACAAAATAAGCTGATATTTTTCTCTTTTATTATGGCATCTCTTTTGATAAATATAATACATATAGATTATATCCGCCAAAAAGACAACATAAACAAATGTATGAGGTATATTCGAAAGCAAATTGGAAGCTCCGGAATTATAGTAGCCCCATCTGGTGGCGATCATGGCGCCTCTGGTAATAATAGAATCGATAAAATAAGAAATCAAAGCTGAATAATAGATTACCGTAACGGAAATATCCAGTATTTTTGATTTTATGTCCAATAGCTCCATTCCTATCCCCAGGGTGGCACATAAAAAAATCACCTGAAAACACCACATAAGGATATATGCAATAAATCTGATTAAATCCATTGAAGTTAAAGCTACCAAAATATATAAAGATAAATTTATCGCATATGAAATACACAAAACAAGGAATTTTTTAGCTATTTTGGAATTATTTGAGCTATCGTAATAGGTTTTACCAATAGACAGGGCAATTAATATTTCAATAAAAAATGCACCCAGCAGAATAACCTTTTCCATTATTCTCTCCTAATCAAGAACTTTAAAAATTATAGAAAGCTTTATCTCATAAGCATCCTATCATTATTAATAGTAATACCAGATTTTTCTCTAAATAAATCTATAAGATCTGAAACAGTAGCATTTTTACGTTCATCACCTGAAATATCATAAACAATTTTTCCGTTATCCATCATAATTGTTCTGTTACCGAGCTCTAAAGCCGTCTGCATATTATGAGTAATCATTAAACATGTAAGCTGGTTTTCTCTCACGATTTTTTCTGTTATCTCCAACACTTTGTTTGCAGTGGCAGGATCAAGAGCTGCGGTATGTTCATCAAGCAAAAGAAGCTTAGGAGTATGATAAGTAGCCATAAGAAGTGTCAAAGCCTGTCTCTGCCCACCTGATAGTAATCCAACAGGGCTCTTCATTCTATCCTCTAAGCCCATATTCAAAAGAGCAAGCTTTTCCCTGAACTGTTCTCTTTCCTTACTGGTTATCCTTCCTAACCATCCATGCTCTCCACCTGATAGATATAGGTTTTCTTCTATGGACATAGCAGGCGCTGTTCCCTTCATAGGGTCCTGAAACAGACGGCCTATCACTTCTGATCTCTTATGTTCCTTCTCATAGGTAATGTCCTGATTATCAAGGACAATTTTTCCCTTATCAATATAATAAACACCGCTTATTGCGTTTAAAAGTGTTGATTTTCCAGCTCCATTTGAGCCTATAATACTTACAAAATCACCTTTTTTTAGTTCTAATGATACGTCGGAAAGAGCACATTTCTCATTTACAGTCCCGCGTCCAAATGTTTTGGAAATATGTGACAGCTTAAGCATCTTCTACTCCTCCCTCATCATTTTTTTGTTATTCTTAATCATCGTCATCTCTTTATACTTATCAGCCAGATACGGGCCAGAAATAGCTATTACAACGATAATTGAAGATATCAGCTTCAACAGGTATGCCGGCATATTTATTCTTAAAGCTAAAGAATAAACTATTCTAAATAATATTCCACCGAAAACTGCTCCTACAGCGCCAAAGCCAACACCCTTTTTCTTAAAGAACATACCTCCAATAAGAAGCGATGCCAAAGCAACTGTAAGCATACCTGATCCTATATCAATATTACAGGACTTGTTATACTGTGCCAAAATACAACCAGATAAACCTGTAAATGAATTTGATATCATTAATCCAATTATAGTAATAACATTTGTATTAATCGAAGATGACCTGACCATATCAGGATTATTTCCTGTCGCCCTTAACGCAAGGCCTATTCTTGTTCTTAAGAACAAAATAAGTAATGCAGTTATAATAATTATTATAACCAGAATAACAGCAAGTCTGCTTACGCTGGCAAAAGCAGTATCACTAAACAATTCTTTTGCCTTTGAAAAAATAGTTTCTGTGCTATTCATATTAAGCAGGGAGGAATTACCCATTACCGCTATATTAACAGAATAAAGGCCTGTATTTACTATAATACCTGCCAAAAGGCTGTTTACACCCATATAGGTCTGTAGTAATGCTGTAAGAAGTCCTGACATTACTCCTGCGGTCATTGCCGCAAAAATAGACAGATAAGGGTGTCCTGAAATAGCTACAACCGCTCCTACAGCGGCGCCTAAAGTAAAGGCGCCATCTGTAGACAGGTCACAGACATTTAACATCGTATAACTTAAGTAAAGTGCCAATACTGTCAATGAGCTGATAAGACCCAGCTCTAAAGCAGTCTGCATTAAGCTTAGCATATAATAATCCTCCGCAATTTGCTGTTAATCTGATTAAAAAAGTTTTAAATCAAAAGTCAAATACTATTCAAAGCTTTCAGCTGTCTTTATCATCTGAACATTGCTACAGTATTCTCCAAATACAGTTTTAGCTTCTTCAAAATCAAAACCAATCTTAGCGCATACATCTTCATTAATTGTAGCGATACCATTGTCAAAAGTCATAACAGGATATTCTGCTGGGTTTTTACCGTTCTTCAAAATTTCATAAGCCATATTAGCTGTTTCTGTACCAAGGATAACATAGTTAACACCATATCCTAAAAAGGCACCGTTAAGAGCAAATGAATCTGCTCCACAATAATGAAGTACACCATTTTCAGCAAATGTTTCATAAATAGAAAGCTCAGCCTGCATAACTGTATTATCAGTAGGAGTAAATACAGCAGTACATCCTTCTTCTACGAGGGCCTGTGCAGCAAGAGTAACCTCTTCTACGTTTGTTCCTGTACGTTCTACAACTTCAATACCATTTGCTTCTAATAATTCTTTAGCTTCCTTAATAGGTACTGTTGAAGAATCCTGTCCTGCGTCATATAAAAGACCTACTTTTGCGATCTCAGGTTCTTTTGCAAGGATAAGCTTGATAATAGCTTCTGTATTAAGCATATCAGAAGTACCAGTAATATTAGCGCCTGGAGCCTCCATAGAAGCAACTATACCTGTTGAAACAGGATCTGAAACAGCAGAGAAAACTACAGGAATCTGATTGTCCTCTGTAGCTGCCTGCATAGCCATTGCTACAGGAGTAGCTACACCAATCATAAGGTCTACCTTATCTGCGATAAAGTTTGCAATGATCTGTGACATAACGTTAGCATCAGCGTTACAGTTATCATACTTGATCTCGATCTCAACATTATTGTCTTTTCCAAGCTGTTCAAACTGCTTTTCGATGCTGTCTACTATCTGATTAAGAGATGCGTCATCTACATAATTACAGATACCTACTACAAATTTTTCACTTGCTGCTGAAGTAGCCTCGGCTGGTGCTGATGCAGCTGCCGTAGCTGCTGGAGCAGCACATCCGGTCATAGCTAACATAGCTACTGACATAACTGCTGCAATACCTTTTTTTAATACTTTTTTCATAATATTTTTCCTTTCTTTTTGTATTCATAACCTGTTTTTCCTAATCTGCACAAATTGTAAAATGTGCTTATATTAATAAACAGGAATGGATCATTTAAATACGCCCTATAAAGCAATCAAACTACCTGTTTTTCATTTTAAGCTCCGGCATAAATGCTGAAACACGGGTATTGGCAGGAATCGATTCTGTAATAAAAGTATTACCTGCTATAACAGAATTCTCTCCTATTACTGTTTCTCCACCAAGTACAGTAGCATTAGCATATATTACCACGTTATCTTCTATAGTTGGATGTCTCTTTGTGCCTGATAGCTGTTGTCCTTTCATAGTTGATAATGCTCCAAGAGTTACACCCTGATAAATCTTTACATTTTTACCAATTTTAGTGGTCTCACCTATTACAATACCTGTTCCATGATCAATAAAGAAATATTCCCCTATATCTGCTCCCGGATTAATATCTATACCAGTTTTGCTATGTGCATATTCTGTCATTATTCTTGGAATATATGGTACATTCATTTTATACAATTCATGTGCTATTCGGTATACAAAAATTGCTAATATTCCAGGATAAGAAAAAATTATCTCTTCCTTACTGCCAGCTGCAGGATCTCCATTCAGCTCTGCCTCAACATCCTTCATTATCAGATTCTGTATATCCGGAAGTTTTTCTATAAATCCTAATACTATAGCCTCTACCTCATTATCCAGCTCTTCAGATCTCTCCCTTTTTCCGTTAAATATAAAAGAGGTCCTGATCTGTTTGAACAATTTTTCATATATTACCGCAAGAGCACTTCCTGCAAAATTTTCAAGTCTTAGATAGGCTGCATTTTCTTCACCAAAAAAACCTGGGAATATAACTTTTCTAATCTCACAAAGAGTATCTATTATCTCAGCCTCTCTTGGCAGCTTTCTACCTATTCCTATCTCAAAAATCTGTTGCTGACTATAGTTTTTCCCTAACTTCATAGCAGCTTCTTCTATTGTATTTTTTATAAGCTCTTCTGATTTATAATTATTCATTTTATATGAATTCCCTTTCAAAAATTATAACAAGCCAAAATATATTATACCCTTTAGAGGAATCAAAATACAAGGTTTAATGCAGAAAAAAGTACACAAGCAATAAAATGTTTGTGTACTTTCTGTTTATCTATATTTATTCATAACAAATCAGTCAAATATATAGAAGTTTTTTATGAAAACAGCTCTACTATTCTCTTTGCAGCCTCTTTAGTATCATCTGGTGAACCAAAGGTTGAAAATCTGAAATAACCTTCACCACATTTTCCAAAGCCTTCGCCTGGGGTACCAACTACCTGGATTTCATTTAATAAATAATCAAAGAATTCCCAGCTTCCCATGTTATTAGGACATTTTAGCCATATATAAGGAGCATTCTTTCCACCTGTATACCAGATACCAAGCTTATCAAGGGCCTCCATTAATACCTTTGCATTATTCTTATATATCTGAATATTTGCATGTATCTGCTTCTGACCTTCCTCTGTAAATACTGCAGAAGCTCCCTTCTGGATAATATATGAAACACCATTTGTCTTTGTAGTTCTGTTTCTTACCCACATTGCATTAAGATTCATCTCGCCTCTTACAAGTGTTTTAGGCACTACAGTATATCCACATCTTGTTCCTGTAAAGCCAGCTGTTTTAGAAAGAGAGCATATTTCTATTGCGCAGCTTCTAGCTCCTTCTACCTCATAAATACTATGAGGAATGTCCTCTTCGATAAATGCCTCATATGCTGCATCAAATATAATAATGGCATCTGTTTTTATAGCATAATCAATCCATTTTTTAAGTTTTTCTTTATCATATACAGCACCTGTAGGATTGTTAGGTGAGCATAAATAAATAACATCTGCTGATTTTGTTTCATCTGGAAGTGGAAGGAAACCATTTTCCTTACCTGATTCCACATGGATAATACTATTACCGCTCATAATATTAGCATCTACATATGCAGGATATGCCGGCTCCATAATCATTACAGTTTTATTTTTTCCGAAAAGATCCAGAATATCTCCAAGCTCATCGCTGGCACCGCTTGACACGAATACCTCATCATCTTCAAAAGCTATGCCTCTTTTTGAATAGTATTCAGCTATAGCATGTCTTAAAAAATCCGCTCCACATTCAGGCATATATCCATGAAAGGTGCCTTTATTTGCCTGATCATCAACAGCTTCGTGTAATGCCTTTACTACAGCATCACATAATGGAAGTGAAACATCACCTATGCCCATTCTGTAAAGCTTTTTATCAGGGTTAGCTGCGCTATATGCTTTAACCTTCTGGGCAATGTTGTAAAACAGATATGAATCCTTTAAATTTCCATAATTGGTATTTGGTATCATTCTTTTATCCTCTCTTTCATATGCTATAACAGGCTTTTAGCCTTTAATTTATCTACATTGCATCTATGGTAGATATTCCCATAGTTATCTCTTCTAAAACATCAAGCAGTACCTTAACGGTATCAAGGGAAGTAAACATTGTTACTGAATTTTCTACTGCACAGTTTCTTATAGCTACTCCATCCTCATAATGAACGCCTGATAATATTGCTCTTGTATTGATAACATAGCTGACATAACCGGCTCTGATGGATTCTAATATCTCTGTACTGTTTTCACTTAGTTTTCTTCTAATACGCGTCCTTATACCATGAGCTCGCAGGTGATCTGCCGTACCAACAGTAGCCTCAATATTAAATCCCATGTCATAGAACCGTTTAACAAGTGGCAATGCTTCATCTTTATCCTCATCTGCCAAAGTCACCAGTACTGTTCCATAGTTATGTATCTTCAATCCTGAAGCTATCAAAGCCTTATATACTGCTCTATGGAGCGTAGCATCGTAACCTATAGCCTCTCCGGTAGACTTCATCTCTGGGGAAAGATATGAATCCATTCCATGGAGCTTAGAGAAAGAAAATGCCGGTGCCTTAACATACCATCTCTTCTTTTCTTCCGGATATATTTCAAATATTCCCTGTTCCTTAAGGCTTACACCTAATATTACATAAGTAGCTATATCTGCAAGGCTGTAACCGGTAGCCTTTGATAAAAACGGAACCGTTCTGGAGGATCTTGGGTTGACCTCAATAATATAAACGTTTTCATCTTCATCAACAATAAACTGAATATTAAACAGACCAATTATTCCTATGCCTAATCCCAGCTTCTTTGCATACTGCAATATCACGCCCTTTACCTTATCAGAAATACTAAATGGCGGATATACGCTCATAGAATCTCCAGAATGTACTCCCGTACGCTCTACAAGTTCCATTATTCCCGGTACAAATACATCATGGCCATCACATATAGCATCAATCTCTACCTCTTTACCACGAATATATTTATCAACCAGTACCGGCTTGTCTTCATCTATCTCAACTGCTGTTTTCAGATAATGAACAAGATCCTTTTCCTTTGCAACAATCTGCATTGCTCTTCCACCCAGAACAAAACTTGGACGTACAAGAACAGGATAACCTATCTCCTCTGCTACCCTTACTCCATCTTCTATATTGGTAACAGCAAAGCCCTTAGGCTGTGGTATATTCAGCTCTAACAGAAGCTCCTCAAACACCTCACGGTTTTCAGCCTTTTCTATAGCATCACAATCTGTTCCAAGTAATGGGACATCATATTCTTTAAGAGGTTCCGCTAAGTTAACTGCGGTCTGGCCTCCAAGAGATACTATTACACCTTCAGGGTTTTCAAGAGCGATAACGTTCATTACATCTTCAATGCATAATGGCTCAAAATAAAGCTTATCTGAGGTAGTATAATCTGTTGAAACAGTTTCCGGATTGTTATTAATAATAATAGCTTCATATCCGGCTTCTTTAATAGTTTTTACAGCATGTACTGTAGAGTAATCGAATTCCACTCCCTGACCTATTCTTATCGGTCCTGAGCCAAGAACAATCACCTTCTTCTTTTCAGAAACAATAGATTCGTTCTCTTCTTCATATGTCGAATAGAAATATGGCACATAGCTTTCAAATTCCGAAGCACAGGTATCTATCATTTTATAAGTAGGCATAATACCGTTCTTTTTTCTTAAATTAAAGATTTCCATTGGTTTGACATGCCATAATCTGGCTATTTCATTATCTGAAAAGCCTATTCGCTTTGCCTGTTTTAAGGTAGCTATATCATTTGGGGCTTCCTTAATTTGCTGTTCAACAAGAATAATATTTCTGATTTTTCTTAAAAACAGGGCATCAATCTTTGTTATGTCTGCTATAGCTTCTACAGATACCTCTCTTCTAAACAGCTCAGCTATAGCATATATTCTGTCATCTGTACCTATAGCAATATATTTCATAAGCTCATCGTTTTCGATATCATCGAACTTATCCATTTTCAGATGATCAATACCTATTTCCAAAGACCTGATAGCCTTTAGAAGGCTCTCCTCTATAGTTCGTCCAACGCTCATAACCTCTCCTGTAGCCTTCATCTGGGTACTTAAGCTGTTATTAGCATCTGTAAACTTGTCAAATGGGAACCTTGGCATTTTGGTTACTACATAATCAAGCGCAGGTTCAAATGAAGCATATGTATTTGCCAGCTCTATTTCATGTAGATTAAGGCCCACGCTTATCTTTGCAGATACTCTTGCTATAGGGTATCCGCTTGCTTTTGAAGCAAGAGCAGATGATCTTGATACACGAGGGTTAACCTCTATCAAATAATAATTAAAAGATTCCGGATCAAGAGCAAACTGAACATTACATCCGCCTTCAATTTTAAGGGCTCTGATAATTTTAAGAGCGCTGTCCCTTAACATGTGGTATTCCTTATTAGTTAAGGTCTGTGAAGGACATACTACTATGGAATCACCAGTATGGATACCAACCGGATCAATATTTTCCATATTACAAATAGTGATAGCCGTATCATTAGCATCACGCATTACCTCATATTCAATTTCCTTATAGCCCTTTACACTTTTCTCTATAAGTACCTGATGTACAGGTGATAAGGCTATGGCATTCTTTATGAGCTCGGCAAACTCCTCTTCATTAGCAGCAAAGCCTCCTCCTGTTCCTCCAAGAGTAAAAGCAGGTCTAAGCACTACAGGATAGCCTATCTGTCTGGCTATCTCAAAGCCCTCCTCCTCAGTGTTAGCTATCTCTGAAGGCAAAACAGGTTCTCCAAGCTCCTGACAAAGCTCTTTAAAAAGCTCTCTGTCCTCTGCTCGCTTTATACTATCTATCTTAGTACCAAGAAGCTCTACCTGACATTCCTTAAGGACTCCCTTCCTTTCAAGCTGCATAGCAAGGTTAAGTCCGGTCTGTCCACCTATTCCCGGTAAAATCGCATCAGGTCTTTCTTTTCTGATGATTTTAGCAATATATTCAAGTGTCAGAGGCTCCATATAGACCTTGTCAGCTATAGAAGTGTCTGTCATGATTGTTGCAGGATTAGAATTACAAAGTATAACAGTATAGCCTTCTTCCTTTAAGGCCAGGCAGGCCTGTGTTCCGGCATAATCAAATTCCGCAGCCTGTCCGATAACGATAGGTCCGGAACCTATCACCAGAATTTTTATAATATCAGTTCTTTTAGGCATTATGAGTACCCTCCATAAGCGTTATAAACTCATTAAATAAATATTCACTGTCCTGTGGACCTGGCGCGCTCTCCGGATGATACTGCACAGAAAATGCCTTATCTTTTAAGCACATTACTCCTTCCACAGTCTGGTCAATGAGATTGATATGAGTAACAATCAAGTTCGTATCCTTTATACTCTTTCTATCTACCGCATAAGAGTGATTCTGTGAGGTAATCTCCACTCTGTCCTTTAAGAGATTACGAACCGGGTGATTGCCTCCTCTATGACCAAATTTGAGCTTATAGGTTTTTGCACCGTAAGCAAGCGATAAAATCTGATGTCCGAGACATATTCCAAAGATAGGATATTTTCCTATTAGCTGTTTTACAGTATCTATTACCGGGCCTACATCTGTAGGATCTCCAGGACCATTCGAAATAAATACTCCATCCGGATTATATGACTTTATTACTTCAGCCGGGGTATTCCATGGCACAACGCTTACCTTCATGCCCAGCTTATTCATAGAGCGGACAATATTATGCTTCATTCCACAATCAATAGCTACCACATGATACTTGTAATCTGCAGGCTCGTAAATCTCAACTTCTTTTCTGCTTACACGGCTTACCGCATCTTTTCTTACCGGAGTATCCTTAATAATCTGAAGACAATCTTCAGTTTTCTTATCTGCCGTGGTAATAATAGCCCTACAGCTACCAAAATTACGAATTTCCCTTGTCAGCTTTCTGGTATCAATATTCTCTATACCTACGATATCATAGGTCTTCATTACATCTTCCAAGGTTTTTGTACATCGGAAATTAGATGGTTCAGGATTATATTCTCTTACTATTAATGCGCTTATGGTTGGTGTTTTCGTTTCATAATCATCATCTGCCATACCATAGTTGCCCATAAGAGGATATGTCATTACTACACCCTGATCTGTATATGAAGGGTCTGATAAAAT
>JAZUFJ010000253.1:0-3150 GCA_045640645.1 Lachnospiraceae bacterium | reverse complement strand
TGATGATTCCTTTGATGAATATTTTTGAATAGCATCAAGAGCTGTTGCCGGAATATAAAGATTGCCACCATCTCTATATTCTATTTTCATGTAATCCTTAGTTATCTTGTCTACTGTTACCTGCTCAATACCTTTATATATTCCCAGACCATGACTTTCATGGACTACATAATCTCCTACTGTAAGCTCATTAAAGCTGGATATCGATTGTCCATCAAATTTTTTCTTCTTTTTCTTTCGAATCTTCTGTTCAGAGAAAATATCAGATTCTGATATAACCGTAAACTTAAGTAATGGATATTCAAAGCCCTGTTTTATTCTACCAGGCGCTACCATTATCTCCCCTGGCTTTATTTCATGCTCATAGTTTTCCGTAAAAAAGGCATTTAGCTCATGCTCTCTAAGGTCCTCACTTAATCTTGACGCTCTTGTTCTGGAAGCTGAAAGAAGTAATACCTTATAACCGTTTTTCTTATATCTTCTTAAATCATTAACCAGACCCTCGAAGCTGTTATTATATGAATTAATGGCCTTAGTAATAATATCATGTCTGTATTTTGGCTTATATATTCCTTTCCTAACCGAAAGTGTAGCAAAGCCTACTGTGTACCATCCTTCAAATCTTGCGAATACCTCTTCCTTAGAATATAAAATATCCATCTGTCCGGGAAGAATATATCCCTTTTCAAGTCTTCCGGAAAAGCTGTCTCTAAACTCTGTCTCTACCACCTGGCCCTTTTCATATAGTCTGGCCGGTTCATCTAAAATAATAATAGTATCCTCTTTATTAAAATAATCAAGGAATGAAACATGCTCATCATAAAAATAATCCAGATAGCTTTCTACATTGCATCCGCTTGTACCCATCTGAGTCAGCTGCTCTTTAAAGCCTTCTACATTACTTTTTATTCTATGAGCCTCCTCTGTTTTAAATTCATCTCTTAACTTTTTTTCATATTTTTTCAGCTCTTTATCAAGACGCAATATTCCATCATGAATATCTCCCTCTGTCAGAACAGTTTCCACTGCTGGGAAAATCATGATAGAATCAAGTGTCTCTAAGGATCTTTGACTGTTTAAGTCAAAGGATCGTATAGAATCTACTTCATCTCCCCATAGCTCGATTCTTATAGGATTTTCCTGTGTATAAGGATAAATGTCTATTATTCCACCTCTGGTAGAAAACTGTCCCTCCGTCTCTACCTGATAATTTCTCTCATAGCCTAATACTGTCAGCTCTTTAACAAAATCCTTTATTTCTATGCTGTCTGATACCGACAGCTCTAATATATGTTCCTCTAATTTTTCCATAGGAACAATATGATCCATAAAAGCATCAAAAGTAGTTACTATAGTAGCCGGCTCATTCATAAACAAAGGTTTTAAGCATTTTATTCTTTCTTTTGTTAAAAGGCTTCCATGAATATCTGCCTGATAAAAAATAAAATCCTTTGCAGGGTAATAGTACACATTTTTATCGTAAAACTTATAGTCCTCGCAAATTTCCTTTGCCTTTTTCTCATCGTAGGTAACAATAATCCTTTGTCTCTTTCCTTCGCTTAGCCCATAAGTCATATGTAATTTCTGGGAATCGACACATCCTGTAAACTCTACTATTCCAGGTTCTTTTATTTCCTTTAAGGCTTCCTCAAAGTCTACAAGATTAACAAGTGGTTCTTTTAATATATTCATTGCTATTACCCTTATCTATAATCGTGATAACAGAATAGAGAAGGATATCTCTCCTTCTCTATTTCAAAAGTTACTAATGCTTCTAATTTTTGCCATTAAATTTTGTCATAGCGTTTAAAACGCCTTCTTTAATTATAACACCTAAAGCTTCTCCCACCTTATCAACTGCCTCATCCATAAGCTTACGCTCATCCTTTGAGAAATGAGACAAAACATAATCTGCCAGATCATAACCTTTAGGCTTCTCTCCCACTCCTATTCGTATCCTCATAAAATTCTGAGTACCTAGAAGAGAGATAATGTTCTTCATACCATTGTGTCCGCCTGCGCTTCCATTTTGCCTGATACGTATCTGCCCTGGCGGCAAATCAATATCGTCATAAATTACTATAAGCTCTTTTTCAACATCTATCTTATAGAAATCTACTACTTCTTTAATGCTCTGTCCGCTCAGATTCATAAAGGTTTGGGGTTTTACAAGTATTGCCCTTTCTCCCTCTACATAACCCTTACCGACCAAAGCCTTATGCTTTAATATTTCAGTCACTATTCTGTTTTTCTCAGATATAGCATCTATTGCATCAAAGCCAATATTATGTCTCGTATTCTTATAATCATTCCCGGGATTACCGAGCCCTGCTATTATATACATATCCGTTCTTAATTCTTATTCTGTTCTTCCTTATATTCATTTACAAGTGATGTTATTCTGTCACTTGGATTAAGAAGATCGCTGATTGACGTATCATGGTTCAAAGTATCAATAATATATGCAATATATTTACTCATATCGCAATTAATATAATAAGGCTTCTCTAACAGCTCTTTTGGCTGGTATATAAGATTTGTTGTAAGTATTCTGTCTATTATTCCTTCTTCATAAGCCTTATCAAGCTGTTCAAAGCCACAAGTAAACAGACCAAAAGTAGCAGCAACAAATATTCTCTTTGCATTTCTCTTCTTAAGCTGTCTTGCTACATCAAGAATACTGTCTCCAGATGCTATCATGTCATCTATAACCAGTACATCCTTTCCTTCTACTGATGAGCCAAGAAACTCATGAGATACTATTGGGTTTCTGCCGTTTACGATTCTGGTATAGTCTCTTCTCTTATAGAACATACCAAGTTCAATGCCGGGAACAGATGAAAGATAGATACATCTGCCCATACCGCCTTCATCGGGTGATACTATCATCATGTGGTCGTTGTCAATCTTGAGATTGTCAACGTTTCTGAGCAGTGCCTTGATGAACTGATATGCGGGCTGGATGCTTTCAAAGCCCTTCTGGGGAATTGAATTCTGAACTCTGGGGTCGTGTGCGTCAAACGTTACGATATTGTCAACGTTGTATGTGTAGCAGATTTCTCTGAGCATATCCGCACAGTCAAGGGATTCTCTTCTCGTCCTCTTATGCTGTCTGCCTTCATAAAGCATGGGCATGATGACGGTGAGACG
>JAZUFJ010000252.1:0-4259 GCA_045640645.1 Lachnospiraceae bacterium | reverse complement strand
ATCAATATATTCTTTTCTCTTAGTATACTTATATGCCAGAGCACATCCGTAAACACCCCAGGCCTGTCCTCTTGCCCAGGCAGATCCATCTCTGTAGCCCTGACAGGTAGCTCCATGATCTGGCTCTCCTGTTTCCATATTGAAAAAGAAAGTATGCCAGGTAGAATAATCTTCTCTTATAACATTTGCTATAGCTGTATGTATATGCTTTTCTGCTATATCTCTGTACTTATTATCTCCTGTTTCCTCGCTAGCCCAATAAAGAAGAGGAAGATTGAGCAGACAATCAATTATTAATCTGTAATTTTCAGGTGCGTTCATAGGACCCCATGCCTGAATAAACTCTCCAACAGAATGAAATCTTGTAATAAGCTGATCCGCTGCCTTAATAGCTGCTTCTTTTCCTTTTTCACTACCAATTAGCTTATAGGCCGCAACACATGATGGAGAATATAAAAATCCCATATCATGATGGTCTACCTCTATTTTTTTATCAATACGGTTAAGAAAACTGTCAACCTGCTCTAAAGCAACTTTTTTTAACTCTTCTGCTTTATCTGTATAACCCTTCTCAAGAGCATATTCATATGCCAGCCATATCTCACCTGTATAAAAGCCTGTAGTCCAATAATTGTTATCTATAGGAGCATAAAATCCATTCTCACTATATGCGTTCTGAAATTTTCCTGCAAAATCCGGCAAATATTTCAGCGTCTGATTCATAGAAAATTCAAGCGCATCTTTTATCTCTTTTTCACTTATCTCACTAATATAGTCAAATAACATATAGATCTCCTAATCTTTATTAGCCCTTAAGACCTGTTGAAGCAACACCCTCTACAAACTGCTTCTGCATAAGAAGGAATACTATAAGAACAGGTATCAATGATAATACAGATCCAGCCATAATCAATCCATATTCTGATGAATACTGACCAATAAACATCTTAAGACCAAGCTGGATAGTCTTTTTAGCCTCTGTCTTTAAATAAATAAGTGGTCCAAGGTAATCGTTCCAGGTATTTACAAAAGTAAATATCAGAAGAGTAGAAAGAGCTGGCTTTGACAATGGGAGCATTATACTTGAATATATCTTATATTCGCTCATACCGTCTATTCTAGCCGCTTCACAAAGCTCATCAGGTATCCCTTCATAGAACTGTTTCATAAGGAATACACCAAAGGCTGAAAATGCCTGTAAACAAATCATAGCTAAAAGCTTATCGTTTAATCCCATTCCTCTCATCATAATAAACTGAGGAACCATGTATACCTGCCAAGGCATAGCGATTGTTGCTATGTATGCAAGGAAAAGAGCATTTTTATGCTTGAACTCAAGCTTTGAAAAAGAATATGCTGCAAAGCTTGATGTAAGAAGCTGAAGTGCTGTAACTATAATTGTAAGGAATACTGTATTCTCTACAAACTTAAGCATAGGAATCTTAGTCCATATCTTAATGTAGTTATCCCACTTTGGAACCTCAGGTATAAACCTGAAAGGAGTCATAACAAATACTTCTCTGTCTGCCTTTATTGATGCTGAGAGCATCCAAAGGAAAGGAATTACCATAAGGGCAGCAATGATAATAAGTATTGCATATACTAAAACTTTTCTTATTACTTCATTTTTATGTTTTGATTTGAATTTTGTCTGTTCCATGATAGTCCTCCTTTCCTATTCTGATAATTTTGCTTCATATCTAAACTGTACAAGTGTTACTACTAATACCAGTACAAAAAGAACCATTGCTATTGCGCTTGAATATCCAAGATCCCAGTAGTTAAATGCGTTCATGTAAATATAATAAACCAGAACCATTGCAGATGTTGAAAGCTTTCCATCTCCACCACCTGCTAACATAACTGCTATATCATATACCTTAAAGCAGTTAATAGTAAGCATTACTACTACGAAGAAAGTTGTAGCTCTAAGCTGAGGCCATGTAATATATATGAACTGTTGCCATTTATTGGCACCGTCAAGGCTTCCTGCTTCATATAGCTCACCAGATATTCCCTGAAGACCTGCCAAGTATATTACCATGTAGTAGCCCATATATCTCCATACACTGAAAAGTATAAGAGTAACCATTACCAGGCCGCCGGCAAACCATTTAGGAAGGTTTGACTGCTCAACCTTAAAAGCATAGTAAAGAATAAAGTTGATAGGTCCCTTTGATGGATGGAATATCATTCCCCATACAGCTGTAATAGCTACTAAAGATGCAACATAAGGGAAGAACGCTACAGTTCTAAAGAAGCCCTTTGCTCTTACCTTCTGGTTAAGAAGTACTGCAAGGCCTAATGAAAATATCATAGTAAGAGGAACTGTTCCTAAAACGTAGAGAATTGTATTCTTAAATGATGCTATAAAGAATGTATCATCTAGCAGCTTCTTAAAGTTATCTATTCCTACAAACTCTATTGGATTATTTCCATCCCACTTTGTAAATGCAAGAATAAAAGCAAAAACAATAGGTATTAAGGTAAACACAGCAAAACCAATGAAGTTCGGTGCTATAAAGGAATAAGCTACCAGGTCACGCTTAGTTTCTCTACTTATTTTTCTATTATTTTTAAGCGCTGTATACTTTCTCTGTACCGAATCTCTCTGCGCTATAAGCTTTCTCTTTTTCTTAATGTCGCTTTCGTTTCTAATCTGCTCCATTAGTTCACTTGCCTTTTTTTCAAGCTCCTGAACCTTAGCCATTTTTGTTGAATCCATTTTTATCTTCCTTTCGTTTTCTTTTTATGATCTGCTTATGTATATTTTGAGAACATTTCTTCTTCAAAACACACATAAACAGTTCATTTTCTTTTTAAAAAAGGGAGGCGGATATCACCGTCCCCCTTTTTATTATTTAATATTCTAATTATTCACCAAGAACCTTAGCTACTTCTTCGTTCATTGAAGCAATACCTTCGTCGATAGTTACTTCACGGTTCATGATAGCTTTGTGATATGTATCAAGGATGTCGTTAACTTCTGATACGTTTTCAGCGTAAGGAACTTCAAGGTAAAGGTTTGAAACGTTAAGAGCTTCTTTACTTTCAGCATCTGTTGGGAAACCTTCGATTGAAGAGATGATGTTTGCTACGTCATCTGTCATAAGAGCTGGGAAGTTACCTGTTGAAGCCATAACCTTTGCTCCTTCTGCTCCTGATACCCAGTTAACGAAATCAAATGCAGCCTGTTTCTTTTCTGTTGCAGCTGTTACAGCAAGACCTGTAATAGTACCAAGTGTTGAACCAGCTTCTACACCCTCTGCATGAGGATATTTAACCATTCCCCAGTTACCGCAAAGTGATGCATCATATTCGCCGCTTGCGATGTTAGAGATAAGTGTTGAAATGAACCATGATCCCATGTTAAGCATTGCAACATCTCCGCCTGAGAAAGCTGCTGAATAGTGAAGACCTTCTGCTGAAAGATCAGCGTATGATCTACAAATCTGATCATCTTCCTGTCCAAGAACCATTTCATAATATGGTTTGAAGAAATCATAGTTTCCTGAAAGGATAGAATTCTGTCCATCAAGAACACCAAATAACTGAACAGCTGATCTCCATGTATGGTAATGTGTACCATAAACCTGAGCACCAAATGTAGGATCTGCTACCTGACGAGCAAGTGCATCGTACTCTTCAAATGTCATATCATTTGTAGGATAAGCAACGCCTGCTGCATCAAAGATGTCTTTGTTGTAGAATACTACCCAGAAGTCATTTCTGAAAGGTAATTCATATAAACTTCCATCAACTGTGATCTGCTTGTCTACTCCACCGAAAGCTGACACATCAACACCAGCGTCAGCGATATAGCTGTCAAGTGGCTCAAGTGTGTTCTTAGATACTAATGTTGCATATCCAGGAACGTCTTTAATTGTTACTACGTCGAAATCTGATCCGCTACCTGATAATTCTGTAGCAAGTACTGTCATGTAATCTGCTGATCCAAGGTCAACCATTTCAATTGTTACGCCAGTAGCTTCCTGATAAGCTTCCTGTAATGCTACCCAGTAAGGTGTTGAATCCTTATCCCAAATAGCCCATTTAAGAGTAACTGCCTCGTCTGCTGGAGCTGCTTCTTCAGCTGGTGCTGCTTCTTCTGTAGCTGGAGCTGCTTCTGCTGCTGGAGCTGCTGGAGCGCCACAACCTGCAAGAAGTGTAGCTACCATAGCAACTGATAAAATCGCGCTAATTAACTTTTTCTTCATTGTGTAATTCCTCCCATAGAATTTTCTTGTGTTACAGTTTCA
>JAZUFJ010000251.1:0-2971 GCA_045640645.1 Lachnospiraceae bacterium | reverse complement strand
GACCAAATCCGTATACGCCATCCTTTGTTGTCTTCTTAGCTACGTCAAGGAGTTCATCCCATGTTGTAGGAACTTCACATCCAGCTGCGCTTAACATATCTTCATTATAGAAAAGAACTAAGTCGTTGCTTCCAAAAGGAACTCCGTATAACTTTCCATCAAGTGTACATGAGTTAACAGGACCTGGATAATATGTGCTTACATCAAATTTTCCAGTAATGTCAGCGAAGATTCCCATTGCTGCATATGCTGCATGGTCAGGGTTATCAAGGATAACTAAATCTGGAAGTTCATTTGCTGAAGCTCCGATAGATAACTGTTTCTTAAAATCTGCGAAAGGAACATATTTAGCCTGAACCTTAACGTCTGACTGCTGTCCGTTAAATTCTGTAATAATATGATCCAAAGCTTTCTGATGTCCTTCTGTTTCCCAATAATACCAAATAGTAACATCTGATGCATCTGATGATGCTTCTGCTACTGCTTCCTCTGCTGCAGGAGCACTAGCTGGTGCTGAAGCTGCTGGAGCTGCACAAGCAGAAAGAGCCATACCCATAAGGCAAGTTGATAATAAAGTTGCTATTAATTTTTTTGCTTTCATAATACCCTCCATAATGTATTTGTTGCTTTTGTTAAGATGATTTAATTATAAATACATGTGGTAAATACAGAAACTCAACTTATCAGTAAAAAGGTGTATTTTTCTAATGTGACAAATCTTAAAAAAGGGGGACAAATCTAATATTCTATTTAGTTTTTTCTACCTTTTCGGGGTTATTCACCCTAAATCTTAGATTTTTCTACTCTTTAGCCGGAAAGCTTATCTCTACAATTGTATTTACCCCCAGAGTACTTTCCATATGCACCTCTTCGCTACCATCACAGTAAGAATGAAGCCTCATTAATGCATTAGCAATTCCTATACCACTAAGCTCATTAAAGTCAATAATCTCCCCGGAATTAACCATCTCTACAAAGGAAGGATCAACTCCTCTTCCATTATCTTCAATCCTTACATATATTCGCTCATCCCTTTTGTTAACGGCCACATTCAGGATATGTTCGTCTTTTTTATCATCAAAACCATGAACAATCGCATTTTCAACAAAAGGCTGGATCAAAAGCTTATGTATCTTATAGCCCATTATTTCAGGCTCAGCGTTAACATTACATATAAATTTATGCTTTAGTCTGAACTGCTGAAGATAAATATATTTCTTCAGCCATTCCATTTCATCCCGAATAGTAACCTCTTTATTACTATCAGAAATAGCATACCTTAAAATAGTAGCTAAGGCATTTATAGCATTACTTATATCGAATTCATCCTTATCTATAGCCATCCAGTTAATAGTATCCAATGTGTTATATAAAAAGTGTGGATTGATCTGTGCCTCCAGCATCTTAATTTCAGCCTGCTGCCTGTTTTCTGCCTCCTGCTTTTCCTTGCGTATGGCTATTTCAAGTTTTTCTATAGTCTGATTATACTGATTAGCTATTATCTCTACCTCACGGGGCATCTTATCGCTTACATCTATCTGTATAGGTATATTCCCGTCAGTGGTCTCCTTCATTTTTCTGACAACATGTTCTATATAATAAGTTAACTGTCCTGAAATTCTCCATATAAGAATAAGAACAATCAATATGCCAGCCAAACCTACTGTAAAGGTAACTGATGCATTATGCTGCAACCTAAGTAAAGTAGGTGTCTCATCTATAACGTCAACTACATCCCATTCCAGGCTGTCATCATGTACTACCGCTATGGATATTCCTGTGCTATCTGATACTATCTGGCTCCTTGCATATTCCAGATAATAACGCTCTCTTTCTTCTATAGATACATTGCCTTCTATAATTTTATATCCAATTTGGTTCTTATCTCCTCCGGCGATCAGCTTTCCTTCTTTATCGACTATAAATGATAATGGATTTGTTGAGATGCCATTTTCCTTAACCTCATTCGTATTTCTGTCTCCTAAGATTTCTCTTAGCATCTCTTCATCGAGACTAATGATTACTACTCCGCACTGTTTATTGAGCTGTTTATAGTCTATTATTCTATGTCCTAAATGGAAAAGGTATGATCGGTCGTTATTGAATGTGCATGCATATTCTGTTGGAAAAATATGAAGAAAATTATCACTTGATAAAACGTCATATAGCTCCTGTTTATTCATGGAAAAATTATCCATCCAGGAGCTTTCATAGGTCGACCAGGCCATCTGGTCATATGATATAACAGAGCCATCATTTGCTATAATAGTGATAGCTCTGACATATCTTTTTGTATTTAATAATCCTCGCAGGAATCTTCTAAGCTGATTGGTAGCAATGGGAACATCTTCCTGCTTATTTATCGCATCCATCCATGCCACCACATTATCGTCAGTATATACCTGATATAAAAGATCCTCATAGGAATCAAGAGATAAATGAATATTGTCATCAGACTGCTTAAGGCTCGCCTGAGTCATCTGTTTTGTAGTATCTCTTAATATTCCCTCTGTATGATAAAACATATATATACAGATCCCTAAAATTGGCAGGGCTGATATAAGTCCAAATATATATATCAGTTTTGAGCGCAGACTTAGCTTCTTCATTCTTTCTCCAGTCCTACATTACCTTTTTAAAGACAGGAATAACATCAAGAGGCGCTTTTGCAACAATAGTCTGACCACCTGTATATTCTTCTTCCGTATCAAAATTTATCCATTTTGATCCTTTTGGAAGATATACTTCCCTTTCCTTTGCTCCCGCATACATAACCGGAGCTACAAGGTATTTGTTACCATACATATACTGGTCTTCAATATTCCAGCATTTCTCATCTTCTGGGAATTCATAAAACATTGTTCTGATTACCGGTGCGCCCTTCTCATGTGCTTCCTTCATAAGTTCACGTGTGTAATCTCTAAGCTTTTCCCTAATATTAATATATTTCACACAGATTTCATAGACTTCT
>JAZUFJ010000250.1:0-8747 GCA_045640645.1 Lachnospiraceae bacterium | reverse complement strand
GAACAGATTCTTGTTGGCTTTTTGTTTATTCTATTTCTGGTAATTCTATTCGGAATAATAAATGAGAAACTGGTCAAAATTTCAACAGATATAGCATTTGTACTGTTTTCACTGATATTGGCTACTGTATTAAAGATTATGGCTGAGCTTGGTGTGATGACCTATGATCATACAGTAATATCCAGTATAGCAGGGCTTAATTTGCAAGAGTTTTTAATGGATGGAATATTGTGCTTTATGCTGTTTTCGGGCGCAGGAGGGGTGAACTTTAACAGATTTGTAAAAAATATTAAATCTATCAGTCTTCTTGCACTGTTAACAACAGTTATTTCATCATTTATTTATGGTGGTTTGTTTTTCCTGATTAATCTTGTATTGGGATTAGGCTTTGATATATGGCTATGTATTTTGCTGGGATGTATAGTTTCACCTACTGATCCTATAGCTGCAACAAGTATTTTAAAGAAAGCGGGTCTCTCAAAAAATGTTTCTACAGTTATAGAAGGGGAATCACTTTTTAATGATGGAACAGGAGTAGCGGTTTTTGTATGTATTAAAAATATAGTAAACGATACCTCAGATCTTAGTTTTCCTGTATTAATGGCGAAGGAACTTCTGGGAGCCATAGCTATTGCTTTGGTAATATCGTATTTAATGTTTAAACTATTAAAATCTACCAATAATCCCATGTTTCATATTTTTATAAGCATGTTTGATGTTATGGCAGCATATGTAATATGTGAAAAGTTAGGTTGCTCCGGTGTAATAGCTTCTGTAGTATGTGGAATATATTTCTCAAAGAAGATGAGCGAAAATGAGGGTTGGAGAAAGGTAGTGGACCCGAAGGACTGGTATATGGATTTCTGGCATATAGCAGATACTCTTCTTAATAGTGTATTGTTCATATTGATAGGCTTTGCTGTGATAAATATTCCGTCAAACAGAATGATGGCAGCTCTTATACTGGTGGCTATTCTGATTAATTTTATAGCCAGATTTGTCGGAGTATTTACATCCGCGATCATAATTGGAAAGAAAAAAATACCTAATAAGTATAATACAATGGAGTTTACATCGCTTATGACCTGGAGCGCTCTTAAGGGAGGGTTATCCCTGGCACTGGCATTCAGTACAAAAGAATTTTTAAGCGTTGAGGCATATAATGTAATATTTATAATTACTTGTGTGACTATGTATTTTACTATTATTGTTCAGGGACTTACAACGAAAAATATATTTAGAATAGTAGAGAACATGAAGGCAAAACGAATAAAATAGTAAACAAATATAAAGAAAAGAGGTTAGATTATGAAGACTGTATATGTATTTTTAGCAGATGGTTTTGAAGAAATTGAAGCTCTTACAGTAGTAGATATGCTTAGAAGGGTGAAAATCGATGTGGAGACAGTATCAATAGATAATGCAGATGAGGTAACAGGATCTCATAACATTACTGTAAAGGCAGATAAGAAGCTTAAGGATGTTGTGCTTACCCAGGCTGGTATGCTGGTGCTTCCAGGTGGTATGCCAGGAACCACTAATTTAAAAGAGTGTGAAGAGCTTATAAATATGCTTAGAGAGTTTAATAGCTCTAACAGACGTATAGCTGCTATCTGTGCAGCACCTTCTATTCTGGGAGAGCTTGGTTTTCTTGAGGGAAAGGAAGCTGTATGCTATCCAGGTTATGAGGATGTGCTTAAGGGAGCAAAAGTGTTGAAAAAAGAGGTAGTGACCAGCGGAAATATTACTACATCAAGAGGAATGGGAACTGCAATTGAATTTTCTCTTGAGCTTATATCTCTTATTGATTCAGAAACACAGGCATTAGCACTCAAGAATAAAATAATATATAAACAACCATCATGAAGAATTATTTAGCGCCCATGGAGGGCTTGACAGGTCATGTTTTCAGGCTTACTTATCATAAACACTTTAAAGATTTCGACAGGTACTTTACGCCATTTATAGCTACTAATGACCGAATTAATTTTAAGACAAAAAAAGAAATAGATACTGATTTAAATTATGACCTTGATCTTGTCCCACAGCTTATGACAAATAAGGTTGAGGATACAATTATACTTTGCAAAGATCTGCAAAAATACGGATATAGTCATATTAATATTAATTTAGGCTGCCCTTCAGGAACTGTTGTATCAAAAAAGAGAGGTTCAGGTTTTTTGTCTGTGCCAGAGGAAATGGAAAATTTCTTTGGTGAACTGTTTGAGCAGCTTGATTTCAAGATCTCGATAAAAACAAGAATTGGCGTAAAGAGCGCTGAAGAATGGCCGAGGATAGTGGAGGTATATAAAAAGTTTCCATTTGAAGAAATTATAATACATCCCAGGTTAAAAGAAGATCAGTATAATGGAAAACCCAATATCGAAGCCTTTGAATATGCGTACAAAAATTTGACTGTTCCATTAATATATAATGGAGATATATATTCAGTTTCGGACTATAGGAAAATGGCTGAAAGCTTTCCGGATATGAAAGGAATAATGATTGGAAGAGGTATTTTGAGGAATCCTTTTCTAATTGAAGAAATAAGTGATTACATATCAGGAGAAGAGATTCGAAGCGGCAGGTTGGAAAAAGAGCAAAAACAACGTATTTCAGCGTATATACGAGATCTCGAGGCTTATTATGGGGAAGAGATGCCAAGCGAGAAGGCTTTATTATACAGAATGAAAGAAACCTGGCTGTATTTAGCCTATTCTTTTGGCGAAGGAGCAGAGCTGCAAAGAATAATTAAAGCCATAAAAAAATGTCAAAGTATGTCAGATTATCATTATATGTTATTAACATTGGGTATTTAGAATGGCTACCAGGGTTCAGATATTAAAGAAAAGCTAAAGAACGTTAAAAATACTGGTGTTTTGGCAATTCTTATGATATAATTCTGTGTTGGTACGTATTGTGCATTATTATGCATAGTTGTAATAGATATTAATTTTTAGGAGGAAATATATAAAATGAGTTTACAGGTTGAAAAATTGGAAAAGAATATGGCTAAGCTTACTATCGAAGTATCAGCTGAAGAATTAGATGCTGCTATTGAAAAAGCTTATCAGAAAAATAAAAATAAAATGAGCGTTCCTGGTTTCCGTAAGGGTAAGGTACCTCGCCAGATGCTTGAAAAAATGTATGGTGTAGGTATTTTCTATGAAGATGCTGCAAACATTCTTATTCCAGAAGCTTATGAGAAAGAGCTTAGCGAAAATAAGGAGATTGAAGTAGTATCACAGCCTAAGATTGATGTTGAGCAGATTGAAAAGGGTAAGCCATTTATCTTTACTGCTGAAGTTGCTCTTAAACCAGAAATCGAACTTGGAAAGTATAAGGGCGTAAAGATTGAGAAGATAGACAGAGAAGTTACTGAAGAAGATGTTAATAAGGAAATCGACAGAGAACGTGAGAATAGCGCTCGTACAATAGCTGTTGAAGATCGTCCAGTTAAAGATGGCGATATGACTATCATTGATTTTGAAGGCTTTGTTGATGGCGTTGCTTTCGAAGGTGGAAAGGGTGAAAATTATCCTCTTACTATCGGTTCAGGATCTTTCATTCCAGGTTTTGAAGAGCAGCTTATTGGCGCAGCTCTTAATGAAGAAAAGGAAATTAATGTTACTTTCCCAGAAGAATACCATGCAGAAGACCTTAAGGGAAAAGCTGCAATGTTCAAGGTAACAGTTAAAGAAATCAAGGAAAAAGAGCTTCCAGAGCTTGATGATGAATTTGCTTCAGAAGTTTCAGAATTTGATACTCTTGCAGAATACAAAGAAGATGTTAAGAAGAAACTCGTTGAAAGAAAAGAAGAAAACGCTAAGACTCAGAAAGAAAATGCAGTTATCGACGCTATTATCAATGATTCAAAGATGGATATTCCAGATCCAATGGTTGATAGCCAGACACGTCAGATGGCTCAGAACTATGCACAGAGATTACAGATGCAGGGTCTTTCACTTGAGCAGTACTTCCAGTTTACTGGTCTTGATATGGATAGCTTTATGGAACAGATGAAGCCAAACGCGTTAAAGAGTATTCAGTCAAGACTTGTTCTTGAAGCAGTTGCAAAGGCAGAAAAGCTTGAAGCTACAGAAGAAGAATTTAATAAAGAAATCGAAACTATGGCTGAAACATATAAGATGGAGAAAGAAAAGCTTGCAGAAGTTATCGGCGAATATGAAATGGATCAGATTAAGCAGGATATTTCAGTTCGTAAGGCAGCAGAATTTGTTGTTGATAACGCTGTTGAGAAATAATTTTGTTTTTTCTTGAATAAGGAGGAAGAGTATGAGTTTAGTACCTTATGTCATTGAACAGACAAGTAGAGGGGAACGTTCATATGATATTTTTAGTAGATTATTAAAGGAAAGAATTATCTTTTTAGGTGAAGAAGTGAACGCTACTACAGCTAGCTTGATCGTTGCACAGATGATGTTCCTTGAAGCAGAAGATCCTGATAAAGATATTCATTTCTATATAAATAGTCCTGGTGGATCAGTTACAGACGGCTTTGCTATTTATGATACAATGCATTACGTAAAATGTGATGTAGCTACATATTGTATGGGTATGGCAGCAAGCATGGGCGCTTTCCTTTTAGCTGGAGGCACAAAGGGAAAGAGATATGCACTTCCTAACGCTGAAATCATGATTCATCAGCCCCTTGGTGGAGCAAAGGGTCAGGCTACAGAAATCGAGATAGCTGCAAAGCAGATACTTCGTACAAAAGAGACCCTTAATCGTATTCTTGCAGAAAATACAGGACGTTCTATTGAGGAAATAGCAGTTGATACAGAAAGAGATAACTGGAAGACTGCTGAGGAAGCTTTAGAATACGGTTTAATTGATAAGATTATTACTTCAAGATAAAGAACGTTATCTATTTGCATAGATAATCAGAGGATAGTTATGGCAAAAAATATTGACAACAAGATCAGATGCTCTTTTTGTAACAAGACACAGGATCAGGTAAGAAAGCTTATCGCTGGGCCAGATGGAGCATTTATCTGTGATGAGTGTGTAGAAATATGCATGGATATAATTGAGGAAGAGCTTGAGAGCACTGAGGATTTTGAAGCTGATAAAGGGCTGAATATTAATCTTTTGAAGCCTCAGGAAATAAAAGCTTTTCTGGATGAAAATGTAATAGGTCAGGAGGAAGCAAAAAAGGTTCTTTCTGTAGCAGTTTATAATCATTATAAAAGAGTTACCTCCATGCAGAAGTCTAATGATGTGGAGCTTCAAAAGAGTAATATTATTATGTTAGGCCCTACAGGATGTGGTAAGACACTTTTAGCACAGACATTAGCTAAGATTATAAATGTACCATTTGCCATAGCAGATGCGACAGCTCTTACTGAAGCAGGTTATGTAGGAGAGGATGTTGAAAATATTCTTTTAAAGGTTATCCAGGCAGCAGATTATGATATTGAACGTGCTCAATATGGTATTATCTATATAGATGAGATAGATAAGATTACCAGAAAATCAGAAAATGTATCTATTACAAGAGATGTATCTGGTGAGGGCGTTCAGCAGGCACTTTTAAAAATAATTGAAGGAACAGTTGCTTCTGTCCCACCTCAGGGAGGAAGAAAACATCCTCATCAGGAGCTTATACAAATCGATACCACGAATATTTTATTTATTTGTGGCGGAGCGTTTGAAGGACTTGATAAAATTGTTGAAAACAGGCTTGATAAGAAGTCAATTGGTTTTAATGCGGAGATAAAAGATAAGAGAGAGACAGAAATTGGTGTTCTTCTTTCACAGGTACAGCCAGAGGATTTGACAAAGTTTGGATTAATTCCAGAATTTGTAGGACGTGTTCCTATAAATGTTTCACTTGATCCTCTTGATGAAGAAGCTCTTATAAAAATCTTAACAGAGCCTAGAAATGCTATAATAAAGCAGTACAAAAAGCTTTTTGAGCTTGATGGAGTGACTTTAGAATTTGAAAAGGAAGCCATTGAAGCAGTTGCAAAGCAGGCATATGCTAGGAAAACCGGAGCCAGAGGACTTCGATCTATATTAGAAAAGCTTATGATGGATCTTATGTTTGAGATTCCATCGGATGATACAATTAAGAAATGTGTGATTACTAAAGAGGCGGTAGAAGGCTTAGCTAAACCACAGATAGAGCATACTAAGGCCTCACTTAAGAGAGCAGAGTAATCCATTAATTAGTAATTTAAACGTCGCTTTGTATTCGATTATCGGATATCATGCGGCGTTTGTTATTTTCCTATAGTTATTGGAATTGTAGAATGAAAGGATTAAGATGGCAAGAAAAGTAAAATATCCAGTTGTTCCATTGAGAGGAATCACGATTCTTCCTGGTACTATAATGCATTTTGACTTGAACAGATTTAAGTCTATCAAAGCTGTTGAAAAGGCTATGCTAAAGAATCAGATGGTATTTGTTGTTACTCAGAGAGATTCTGAAATAAATGAACCAACATATGATGATCTGTATAATATGGGAGTGGTATCAAAAATAAAGCAGGTCGTAAAACTGCCTAATAATGTTGTAAGAGTATTGGTGGAAGGAATTAACAGAGCCAGATTGTTTTCTATAGAAGAAGACGACGGTTATTGTATAGCCTCTGTAGAAGTAATACCAAAAAATGAGGAGATACTTGACGTTGAAGGTGCCGACGAAGAAGTCAGCCCGGAAGAGGCAGCGAGAAGATTAAGCGAAAATGCTGAATTGACTGCAATGGTCAGAACATTAAAGGATCAGTTAAAGACCTATGCATCTTACCATCCTAATATGTCAAAGGCTCTTGAGAAACAGTTTGAAAATTCAGATTCGCTAACTGAGCTTCTGGATTATATAGCCATTAATCTTCCTATGTCAGTTGTTGACCGCCAGAGTCTACTTGATGCTGTAGAGCTGAAAGAAAGATTTTCAGTACTTATGAGTATCTTTGAAAGAGAGATTAAGGTATTAGATGTAAGAAAAGAGTTACAGCAGCATATAAAGGAGAAAGTTGATAAGAATCAAAAAGAGTATATTCTGAGAGAACAGATAAAGCTTATTAGACAGGAATTGGGCGAAGATGACTCTGGTGATGATGTTGAACAGTTTAAAAAGGAAGTGGAGAAGCTTAAAGCATCAAAAGAGGTAAAAGACAAGATAAAAAAAGAAATTGACCGGTATAGTCGCATTAGTACAAATTCGTCAGAAAGCTCCGTATTAAGAGGATATATAGAAACTTTACTTAATTTGCCATGGGATAAAAAGAGCAAAGACAATTTAGACATAGAGAACGCTCAAAAAATATTGGATGATGACCATTATGGTCTTGAAAAGGTTAAGGAAAGAATGCTGGAATTTCTAGCGGTAAGAAGCCTTACAAAGAAGGGCGATAGTCCTATTATATGTCTTGTTGGTCCTCCGGGAACTGGAAAAACATCTATAGCCAGAAGTGTAGCGAAAGCCCTTGATAAAAAGTATGTAAGAATATGTCTTGGAGGTGTACGCGACGAAGCTGAAATAAGAGGACATAGAAGGACTTATGTAGGGGCAATGCCTGGTAGAATAATTTCAGGATTGAAAAATGCCGGAGTAAAAAATCCATTAATGCTTCTTGATGAGATAGATAAAATGAGCTCGGATCATAGAGGGGATACAGCCTCTGCATTACTTGAAGTTTTAGACAGTGAGCAGAATTCCAGATTCGTTGATCATTATGTTGAGATACCTGTAGATTTATCAGAGATTCTTTTTATAGCTACTGCAAATTCGGTGTCTGATATTCCTAGACCGCTTCTTGACAGAATGGAGCTTATTGAGGTTACCAGCTATACAGAAAACGAAAAGGTACATATAGCGAAAGAACATCTTATTGAAAAGCAGAAGGAAAAGAATGGAATCAAGCCTGAACAGCTTGAGATAGAGGACGAGGCTTTAGAGCTAATTGTAAGAGGCTATACAAAGGAAGCAGGTGTACGTAATCTTGAGAGAAAAATATCCCAGATATGCAGAAAGACTGCACGTATGCTTTACCAGGATAAGCTGGAAAAGGTAATAGTAACAAAGGATAATCTTGAGGACTTTCTTGGAAATGAAAAGTATACTTACGATCTGAAAAATGATGAGGATGAGGTAGGTATAGTACGAGGATTGGCCTGGACAAGTGTAGGTGGAGATACTCTGCAGATTGAAGTTAATGTGATGCCAGGAAGAGGAGAGATAGTATTGACCGGACAGCTTGGAGATGTCATGAAGGAATCTGCCAAGATAGGGTTAAGCTATATAAGGTCAATAAGTAAGGCTCATGATATACCTGCAAAGTTTTATAGAGAGCACGATTTCCATATCCATATACCTCAGGGCTCTGTACCAAAGGATGGTCCTAGTGCAGGTATAACAATGGCTACAGCCTTGTATTCTGCTATTACAAAAGAAAAAGTAAAATGTGATGTTGCTATGACTGGTGAGATAACCTTGAGAGGACGTGTGCTTCCTATTGGCGGTTTGAAAGAAAAAATATTAGCTGCAAAGAACGCAGGTATAAAAAAGGTTTTGGTGCCTAAGAAAAATGAAAGTGATATTATGGAGATATCAGATGAAATAAAGGATGGCCTTAACATTGTATACGTGGAAACAATGGAGGAAGTTTTGAAGGAGGCTTTATGAAAATAAAAAATGTATCACTTGAGACGGTATGTGGAGTGACCAGCAAACTGCCGGATAATCCGTATCCTGAGATTGCTTTTGCAGGAAAAAGTAA
>JAZUFJ010000249.1:0-2235 GCA_045640645.1 Lachnospiraceae bacterium | reverse complement strand
CTGACCACCCATAGTACCATAGAAAGGTGTCTTGTCAAGAATAATAGTACCGATCATACCATCAGATAAAGCTTCTACTACCTCAGCCTCAGAGCTTGATGCATCTGTAGTAAGAGCTAAAACCTTAGCCTTAGCTGAAAGTGTTGTATATCCAACAAATTCTGAGCCTATAGCAGCGTCTATATCATCATATACTGTATGCTCTCTTCCGCTCATATGCTCAGCGCCCTTATATGTACCTGCTGACTGAGCTTTAGCAGCCTTCTTTGCCTCTTCAAAGCCTGCTTCATCATATGAGAAGCCTTTTTCTTCAAGAATTTCTGCTGTTAAGTCAATAGGGAAACCGTAAGTATCATATAATCTGAACGCTTCTGCGCCTGATAATACCTTGCTACCTGAAGCGCTCATATCCTCTTCCATCTTAGAAAGAATAGAAAGACCCTGGTCAATAGTTTTATTAAACTGAGCCTCTTCCTTAGCTATTACGCTAAAGATGAAATCCTTCTTTTCTTCAAGCTCTGGATAACCATCCTTTGAGCCCTGAATAACTGTTTCAGCAAGCTCTGTTAAGAAAGTACCTTCTATACCAAGGATTCTTCCATGTCTGCAGGCACGTCTTAAAAGTCTTCTTAAAACATATCCTCTACCTGAGTTTGATGGCATAATACCATCAGATACCATAAATGACACTGAACGGATATGATCTGTAATAACACGAAGAGAAACATCTGTCTGATGGTCAATACCATACTCTTTCTTTGCAAGCTTACATACATGATCACGAAGAGCCTTCATAGTATCAATATCAAACATAGAGTCTACATCCTGAACTGCACAAGCAAGTCTTTCCAGTCCCATACCTGTATCGATATTCTTCTGCTTAAGCTCTGAATAATTTCCTTTACCATCATTATAGAACTGTGAGAATACATCGTTCCAGATCTCCATATATCTGTCGCAATCACATCCAACCTTACAATCAGGCTTGCCACATCCATATTTTTCACCACGGTCATAATATACCTCTGAGCATGGACCACATGCACCTTCACCATGCTCCCAGAAGTTATCTTCTTTACCAAATCTGGAAATTTTCTCTGCAGGAATACCAATCTTATCTGTCCAGATCTTGAAAGCCTCATCATCATCTTCAAAAACTGATGGGTATAATCTGTTCTTATCAAGACCTACTACCTCTGTTAAAAATTCCCATGTAAATCCTATAGCCTCTTCCTTGAAGTAATCTCCAAAAGAAAAGTTTCCAAGCATTTCAAAGAATGTACCATGCCTTGCTGTCTTACCTACGTTCTCAATATCGCCTGTACGTATACATTTCTGGCAAGTTGTTACTCTTCTTCTTGGTGGTATTTCAGCACCTGTAAAATATGGCTTAAGAGGAGCCATACCTGAGTTAATAAGAAGAAGTGATGCATCATTATGTGGTACAAGAGAAAAACTGTTAAGTCTTAAATGACCATTTTTCTCAAAGTAATCCAAAAACATTTTTCTTAATTCATTAACACCGTATTTTTGCACCGGATTATCCTCCTGAAATTTAAATTTCTATTATTTATTTGATAAAGCAACAAAAATGTTTTGTTACTTCATTTAATTATTACCTTCACATTTTAATATATACATAATCAAAAATTAAAGCAGGTTCACACCATTTTCTTCTGCATATTTAACCACTTCTTCAGGCCAGATTGAGCTCTGTACCTCACCTATGTGAGCTCTTCTTAAGAAGAACATGCAGATACGTGATTGTCCTATTCCACCGCCAATTGTATATGGAAGCTCTTTATTAATAATAGCCTTCTGGAATGGCATCTCTGCTCTTTCCATACATCCAGCTATCTCAAGCTGCTTTACGATAGAATCTTCATCTACTCTTATTCCCATACTTGAGATCTCAAAAGAGCTGTCGAGAACAGGATAATATACGATGATATCTCCATTAAGCTCCCAATCATCATAATCTGGAGCTCTTCCATCATGCTTTTCGCCACTTTCAAGAGCTTTTCCTATTTTCATAAGAAATACTGCCTTATGCTCTCTGGCTATCATATTTTCTCTTTCCTTAGAAGAAAGATCTGGCCATCTGTCTTCAAGCTCCTGTGTAGTAACAAAGGTAATATCCTCTGGTAATATTTTCTGAACCTGTGGATATCTTGCGTTTACAAATACTTCTGTATTCTTAATAGCCTCATAAACCTTTCTAACTATAAACTTAAG
>JAZUFJ010000248.1:0-8554 GCA_045640645.1 Lachnospiraceae bacterium | reverse complement strand
AAAAATGATATAAAAAAAATCAGAACAATAGATGCCCTGGTATTGATTTATTTTGTTTATAATATTTTATCCGTTATATGGCTTATGCTGAATGGAATGACAATTTCTGTATTTGCTTCAGAATTTATAAGCTCCGTACTTCCAGTTATATTTTACATTTTTGGAAGATGCTCTCATGAGGAAGCTGAGGTTTTTTATAAGAAATATTTGTATGCAATCTTAATTCTTTGCATAGTAAGCTTTTTACTTTATATTATTGCTCCACAGTTTTATTCAGATTATTTGTTCAGATGGTCATATATTTCAAAGGCAGATGCCCAGACCACAAGAGTAAGAATGGAATCTGTGGTAGGCTCTACAGTTTTTGGCGCTGTTACATTAATGGGAACCTGTATTTCTACGCATTTCATAATGAAAAAAGATACTATGAAACAGGGCATAGTTTTCATGGTTATTAACTTCATTTTTACATTTTTAGCAAATATGCGATCTTCTATGGTGGTGGCCATTTTAGTTGTTGTATTTCTTAATCATTTGTTATTCTTCACTTTTAAAACTTTTAAAAAGAAATATTTCGCAATGGAATGCGGAATTATAGCAGTAGCATTTGTTTTGCTATTTATAGTAAAGAGTGACCTTATAATGAAGGTATACTATCGACTTGTTTCGCTTCCGGGTGCAATAGGTCAGAGAAGTGAACAATGGATAGCAGCAGTTAACAATATGTACAGTACATGGCTTGGTAATGGACTTGGAGCCAATGGACATCATGCTTTAGACTTTGAGGGAGCCCATGTCGTAGCAGATGGAGGTCTTATAAAGCAGTATTGTGAAATTGGAATCATAGGTTTTTCATTGTTTTTATATATTTTGATTGTTCTATATAATAAGGCACTTAGAAATTTACAGAAAACCTTTGCAGAGGTAGCACTGATCTCTGCAATGCTTATGATGTCTATAGGATCAAATGTATTATGTTTTCAGCTTGTATGTCCGTTATTCTGGTTTGTTATAGGGCATCTATATGACATTATAATTAAGGAGAAAGCATAATGAGAGTCATGGCTATGTATCTCCCTCAGTATCATTGTTTTAAGGAAAATGATGAATGGTGGGGAGAAGGTTATACAGAGTGGACGGCGGTAAAACGTGCAGTGCCATTATATAAGGGGCATATCCAGCCAAGGGTGCCAAGGGATAAGCGCTATTATGATCTGGTAGCTGATGGAGTGGAGACCTTTAAATGGCAGGCAGAACTGGCTAAAAAATATGGTGTGTATGGATTTAGCATTTATCAGTACTATTTTAAAGGTAAGATGCTGATGTATGAGCCTATGGAAATCCTTTTGGCACATCCGGAGATAGATATAAACTATTGTATTTGCTGGGCTAATGAAACCTGGACAAGAACCTGGTATGGGCTAAAGGATCAGGTGCTTATGAAACAGGAATACGGTGAAGAGGCAGACTGGAAGGAACATTTTGATTATCTTTTAAAGTTTTTTAAGGATAAGAGATATATTCAGGTTGATGGCAAGCCAATGCTTATGATATACCGTTCTTTTGAGATAGAATGCCTGTCGGAAATGAGAGAATGCTTTGAAAAATGGGCAAAGGAGGCTGGCTTTAAAGGTATTCATATAGTAAGCGGTAAAACTGCTGCAGATCAGGAAAAGCGAGCTGAACTGGCTGATGCCTATTATTATTTTGAGCCAGGCTATACATTAAAACATGATTTTTCAAAAGTAAATGAATTTAAATATAATGCTTCAGTATTCTGTAAGTCTTTTATTAACAAGATTCTGAAAAAGGAAATTCTTGAGCGAAAGATTCCTGTTGACGGAATATTAGGACCAATAGCAAAAAGAGAATATAAAAAGAATGAGTATCCAGGACTTATTGGTGAATGGGATAATACTCCAAGACGAAGCTATAAAGGTCTTGTCTATAGTGGACAGACTCCGGAAAAATTTGAAAAGACATTAAGGGCTCTAAAGGATAAAACAGAGGAAGACAGCTTTGTATTTGTTAATGCCTGGAACGAATGGGGTGAGGGCGCCATGCTTGAACCTGACGAACACAGGGGTTATGCATATTTGGAAGCTATTAAAAGAGTTGTAGGAAGCTAGATGGGATCAGAAGAAATAAAAAAAGTAAGCATCATAATTATTATATATAAGGTTGAACGCTTTTTGGAGCAGTGTATCAGGAGTGTTATGGACCAGACCTATAGTAACATTGAGATAATATGTGTTGTAGGAAAGGGCGATGCGGCTTGTGAAGAAATATGCGACAGACTTGCAGCAGAGGATGACAGAATCGTTGTAATAAAGGAAGAGCCAAAGGGAACGGCAGCGGCCAGAAATACAGGACTTGATAACGTTCACGGAGATTATATTGGCTTCGTTGATGGTGACGATTACATTGAACCGGATATGATAGAGGTAATGGTGGAGGCAGCGCTTAAAAACGATGCAGACATTTCTGTTGTAGGTAAATATTTAGCCTATGAAAATCTTGTAGATGGAGAGACGGTTAATAAAGAGTATATTTTAAACACAGAACAAGCCTACGAGATGGTTTTATATCAGGATGGTTTCTTTTTACATATATGGGATAAACTTTATAAAAAAGAAATATTTGATGGAGTAAGATTCCCAGTTGGTAAGCTGGTCGAGGATAGACAGCTTGCTACAAGACTAATAGGAAAAGCTAATAAAATCGTATATAACAGTGCGTCAAAGTATTATTTCAGGGTAAGCGAGGACAGTGGATCAAGAATAGAGGAAAATTTGAGATTGTCTCTGAAAGCTGATTATGAGATATGTGAGGAGATTCTAAAGAGCTATCCTGGATTAAAAAAAGCTGTTGATTTCTTTCTTATAGATGAAAATATGAGCGTTTTACAGAATAGCATGATATTTGGAACCTACTCCAGGGAACATGATAAGGAATACAGAGAATATATTATAAAAAATGAAAAAAATATAAGATCAGATTCCCATTTTTCAAGGGGTATGCATGCCAAAATTCTTATGTGTAAATATTGCCCGTCTGTACTGAATTATTTGACAGTATATAGGAGAAAGAAATTTTTGAATACCCATATTTCTTTTTCTACCGGTGCAAACTGGGAGAAAACCTTTAGAAAACAGGGAATGTAGATTATAAAAATAAGAGTTAGAAGTGTTGAGGATAGCGATGCAGCTTCAGGATTTTAAGAATAAAAGAATATTATTTGTATGTAGAGAAACCTATTCCATGCCATTGTGGTTTTTGGCTCGTAATCTTAAGGAAGATAATGAGGTAGCTGCTTTTTATATAATGTCAAGTGAATGCAGCTATAATAAGTGCTACTACAATGAGAACACATATTATAAATTTAAAGAAGAGCTTCCTGATGTGAAGCTTTATGATGTCAGGGATATTTGTGATAAATACACAGAAGGTCTTAATAGTGGAAAATCTCCGGTAGACCTTGATTATCTTAATCAGATAGAGGAAAAGTATACCCATTATAAGAACCTTAATATGCAGTTAATGTGTTCTCAGGAGAATACAAAGCATTATCACTTCAGATATTATTGGTCTGTAACAAATTACGACGAAAATATGTATTGGCTGGAGCTGAATTACAAAAAGATCCTTTCAATATTTGAAGAGTTCAAGCCGGATATGATATTGGACTTTGATAATGCGGAGCTTCAGAGAACAATAATTAATGAGATAGCTTACGTAAAGAAGGTACCATATATTACTGTTGAATATTCTAAATATGGATATTATAAATACCCGACATTGCAGAATACTATTGGTATTGATGATTACGTGAGAGAAGCGTATGAGCGCAACTTAAAAAAATCAAAGGAAGAGCTAAAGGACTCTTATGCCTATATAGAGGATTATAGAAGTAAAGCTTCTATAATGAATAAAGAGTTTGCTGGAACAGTTACCAGCCAGTATGAAAGAGATTCTTTAATTTGGATATTAAGAGTAATGCATGGAAAGTGGAATTATTTCTGGAACATGGACATTACCAAAAAGAATCTTAAGCTTAAAAAAACTAATAAGATTATATATGCTCCAAGTGTACCATATTTCTTCCATTATCTTCAGGTAATGCTTCTTAGAAGAAAATTTATGGGGAAAAATAAGCTGTTTGAAAATCCGGTAGAAGGTGAAGACTATGTATATATGCCTCTTCATTTGATTCCGGAATCTACTGTATTCGTAAAAGCTTCATATTATGTGGATGAGCTTAATCTCATTGAGCAGGTTTCGAAATCTCTTCCTGTGGGCTGGAAGCTTTACGTAAAAGAGCACCAGGCAATGCTTGGAGAGAGAGCGGTGGAATTTTATAAAAAGGTGAAGGAGCTTCATAATGTAAGACTGGTTCAGGTGAACTATTATCATGATCCTAAGCCATGGATAACGAAATCAAAAGGTGTAGTAACTATTGTTGGTACAACAGCTTTTGAGGAGGCTCTTATGGGAAGAAAATCGCTGATTTTCGGAGATGTTCCCTTTGAGCTTATAGATGGTATTACAAAGGTTAAAAGCTTTGAGGATCTGCCAGCACTTATTAAAGATTTTGGTGATATAGATAATATTCATTCCTGTGCTGCATATTTGGAAACAATCAAAGAAGTAGGCTTTGAGATAGACTTGTTTTATCTTATGGCACAGGCTGAAAAAATATTATCCGGCAAAGAAAAAGAAGATGAAAAGTTTACTTCCCAGATAAATGAGCTTTATAACTTTTATAAGGCAGGATATGATCAGGGACTTAAAAAGATAAAGAGAGAGACTGAGAAATAGAAAAGTATTGGTATAACTTTTCAGGAAAGGAAAGGGTAATGTCAAGTTTAATAATCGAAAGATTGACAGAGGGTAAATTTGTTCTTATAGCAGAGATAGGTGTTAATTATTATGATATAGCAAAAAAAGAAGGCATATCAAATATGGAAGCTGCAAAGCTTATGATTAGAGAGGCAAAAGATGCAGGGATTCATGCAGTAAAATTTCAGACCTATAAGGCTGGTACTTTAGCTGCAAAGGCATCTCCTTCTTACTGGGATACATCAGAAGAGCCTACTACATCACAGTTTGAGCTTTTTAAGAAATTTGACAGCTTTGGATATGCTGAATATAAAGAGCTTAAAGAATACTCAGATGAGATTGGAATTGAATTTTTATCCACAGCATTTGATTTCGAATCTGCTGACTATTTAGATGAGCTTATGGATGTATATAAGATATCTTCTTCTGATCTGTCTAATCTTCCTTTTATTGCACATCAGGCAAAGAAGGATAAGCCTATACTTTTATCAGTTGGTGCTTCAAACTTAAATGAGATAGAGGCAGCTGTAGATACTATTAGAAAATATAACGAAAGAGAGCTGGTTCTTCTTCACTGTGTTTTAGAATATCCAACCCCGCTAAACGATGCAAATTTACTTAAAATTCAGGCTTTAAAAGAAAATTTCCCTGAATTGATTATAGGTTATTCTGACCATACAAAGCCTACAGAAGAATGCGACGTTATAAAGACAGCATATAATCTTGGAGCGTTATGTGTAGAAAAGCACTTTACTCTTGATAAGACTCTTACAGGAAATGACCATTATCATGCAATGGATCCGGAGGATGCAAAGAAGATACTGTCAAGTATAGACAGAATGGATATGCTTAGAGGCAGCAAGGATTTAGTATGTCTTAGCACTGAGGGAGCTGCCAAAAAGAATGCCAGAAGATCTATAGTGTCTGATGTAGATATAAAAAAGGGTGAGATTGTCAGCGAAGATATGCTTACCTTTAAGAGACCGGGAACAGGAATTTCACCAGACAGAATAGGTGAAATTATAGGAAAAACCGCAAAGGTAGATATTTTAGAGGATACCATCCTTACAGAAGAGATGTTTGAATAATGAGCAGTGTAAAACAAAATACAGTTTTAAAATCAGGAATATGGTATACAATATCCAGCATATCGATTAGAGCTGTGGCGATAGTTACTACTCCTATATATACCAGTATGCTGTCTACAAATGATTATGGAATAGCTAATACTTTTAATTCCTGGATAGAAATTTTTAATATTTTTACCTGTCTTTGCATCGTATATAGTATTGGAAGGGCGAAAATAGACTTTAAGGATAAATTTGATGAATATATGTCATGTCTGCAAGGTCTTTCAAGCTCCTTTGCATTTATTGTACTGATATTTGCCATTTTGTTTCGTGATAAGCTGTCAGCATGGATACAGTACGAGGTTCCACTTGTAATAGTGCTTTTTGCTTATTTGGTTATTTCACCAAGCGTGGAGTATATGCAGCAAAAGTGCCGATACGAATATAAATACAAAGAAAATATTATAATATCAATCATATCCTGTGTAGGAACAATTGTATTTTCTGTTGTTCTTATGCTTTTATTTAATGATAAAAGATATTTTGGCAAGATTATTGGAACAATACTTACTACTTTTTTGATGGGTATATATTTCTATGTAGTTACCTTGAAAAAAGGACGTAAATTTTACAACAAAGAGTACTGGATATATGCTTTAAAGTTTGGTATTCCGATGATACCTCATGCTCTTGCTTTAGTAGTTCTGGCTCAGATAGACAGAATTATGATAAAGGATATAGTTGGTGATTCTCAAACCGGATTGTATACCTTTGGGTACAGCTTTGCCACATTGCTGATGATATTTACTAACGCTGTAGGACAGGCCTGGTTACCATGGTTTAATGATGAGCTCCATGCAGGCCATATAGAATCTATTAGGAAATATCAGAAAAAGCTTGTATTATTAGGTATATTTTTAACGATGGGATTCATAACCGTAGCGCCAGAAGCTCTTATGGTACTGTCACCTAATTCGCCAGATTATTGGCAGGCAAAGTGGGTAGTGGTTCCGGTAGCGTTAGGTGCTCTTTGTCAGTATTTTTATACAAACTATGTTAATATTGAGCTGTTTTATAAAAAGACTCCGCTTATAGCAGCAAGCTCAATATTGGCAGCGATAGTTAATTTCGTTTTAAATATGATTTTTATACCTATGTATGGATATATTGCAGCAGCCTATACAACACTTGCATCATATATGTTTTTGATGCTTTTCCATTATATAGCTACCCGTTTCATTATACAGAAACGAATATATGGTAACATGTATATGTTTATAGCCTTAACCATAACAATCGGGCTAGGTGTGGGAATGCTGTATTTCTATAATAATGGTGCAAAATATATAGCTGGAAGATACATATATGCTGTTGTAATATTGGGCATTTTTGCAATTATCAATAGAAGTGATATAATACTTCTGTATGACTATATAAAGAAACGTTATTTGAAGAAGGGTAATAATTAGTTAATAGTCAGCCCTAATAACAAAAATTAGGATATTGAAGTCTGAAAAAATGGCAAAATAAAAATATTAAATAAAAGTATCAAGATAAAAGGAAGCTTATGAAAACATTAATTGTAATACCTGCAAGGGGCGGTTCAAAACGTATACCAAGAAAAAATGTAAGAATCATGTGTGGCAAGCCGCTTATTTGCTATTCTATAGAAAATGCCAAAGCTTTAAAGGAATTTATGGATGTCGATGTTGCCGTATCGACAGATGACGAGGAGCTGGGCGGTATAGTTGAGAAAAGAGGGGTAGAGGTGATAGCAAGACCAAAAGAGCTTGCTACTGACAAGGTTACTCTTGATCCTGTAATTTATCATGCTCTCTTATATATGGAAGAAAAGAAGAATTGTCATTATGATACAGTTATTACAATGCAGGCTACTTCCCCAACCTTAAAGGCAGAAACTGTAAAAGCCGCTGTAGAATTTTTTGAAAATTCAGAATGGGATACTATTCTCAGCGCTATGAATAAGCCTCATCTTTCATGGGGTGTAAAGGATGGTAAGGTAGTAAAGAACTACGAAAAGCGTTTAAATTCTCAGGAGCTCCCTCCAAATTATTTGGAAACAGGAGGCTTTCTTATTACAAGAAGAGAATGCGTTACTGAAAATGGAAGAATAGGTGAAAAGGTTAATATTTTTGAGATACCTGAAGATGAAGCTATTGATATAGATACATATTCAGACTGGGTTCTTTGCGAGAATATACTTAAAAGAAAGAAGATAATGTTTAGGACTGTTGGAAAAATGCAGTTAGGAATGGGACATGTTTACAGATGTCTTACATTAGCATATAAGCTTACGGGCCATGACATTATGTTTGCTGCAGATGCAGATTCTGATTTAGGAATAGCCAGAATAAAAGAATCAAACTTTCCGGTAGTAGCTGTTGATAACGAGGAACAATTTGAAGAGCTTTTAATAAAAGAAAAACCAGATATCCTGGTTAATGATATTCTTGATACTTCTGTTGAATACATGACAATGGTAACAAAGCATGTGGGCAGGGTAGTAAACTTTGAGGATGTTGGCCCTGGCGCTAAGTATGCAGATGCTGTTATAAATGCTCTCTATGAGAAAGGAGATAAGCTCCATAATGAATATTATGGATCAAAGTATTTCTGTATTCGTG